>JAIOZV010000011.1 GCA_021740425.1 Bacteroidales bacterium
GGCAGAGTGCGGCGCAAAGCGCCGCACTCTGCCCCCACAATTCCGTATGAAAAATGTCATTTCGACTGAGCGTAGCGAGGGAGAAATCTCAAAATTGCAACATGCCGATTTACGATTCAGGCTTTGTAATTTCCGGCATAATGGACATTTTTCAGGCTTTTTTTTTGTACTACCCTTCTAATGGACATTTTTCTCTCTTTTACTGAACTGAGTGCCTTTTTCAATAATCCAAGCCCACACGCCGGTGATAGTTTACTTGAACCCCGCTGCACATTGGTGGCAGGAGGCGGGCAAAATATCCATGGCACCCTGACAGCGCCCTCCAAAAAACAATTATTGTACATCACTCACATATCGCCCAACATATCGCCGTGGTCAGATGTAAATGCAATTGCAGTATGCTGATAGTCTTCTCTCTTTTGTAATGCGTCAATGAGCAACCCTACCTGTTCATCAAGCAATTGTACATGATCAGCGTAATCACGCCTGAAATCCTGCACATCAGCTATATCCACCTTCCCCTTCCCCTTCCCCTTCCATTTGTCAAAGACCTTTCTTACCTGAGCATTTTGCGGCAGTGCCGAAATCCATCCGGCAGGCGGAACAGGGGGCGGCATTACCTTCTCTTCTGTACACCCGGCCCAGGGTTTGGGTGTGTCGAATGGCTCGTGTGGACCGGGAAAACTTGCCCATAAAATCCATGGTTTATCCAACGGAAGCGCTTCGATTCTTTTCACTGCCTGATTGGCAACCCAAATGTCGGGATAAAGATGATCGGGTAAAATGGTTGGCCGCACCTTCCATGCTTGCGAATGGTCATCTGCGTTGTACCGAAAATTCATATCGGCTCTTTGCTTCTCCAACAGTCCGGCCTTTGCCCACTCTTCAGTCAATTCACTGTCAACTCTGTCCGCCGCACGCGGCCCGGTAATTTCTAAAACGAAATCAAACCCAAGCGCTTTTAGTCTGGGAATATCCGTCCTCAGGTCTCTTTTTATTTCGTGCGTAGTCAGGTGCGTTTTACCGATCATCTCAGTATGCCAGCCGCTAAGCTGCATTTGCCTGATCAGTGATGGCGCATCGGGAGGCAAATCAACTTCGAGGGCTTTGGTTACGCCCAATTGGCTGCCGTACATGCCAGTTATCCAGCTCATGCGTGCCGGAACGCAATTGGGGCTGGAAGTGTAACTACGCCTGAAGGTCCACCCGCCGGATGCCAGTTTGGAAATATTTGGAGTGGGCACAACCGGTGATACCGGGTCAAACCAGTCGCCTCTCAACTGATCAAAAGTGATTATAAGCAGGTTATTTTTAACCGTTTCTGCCATTTGCGTAAGTTTTAATTTGGATAAATTTTAAAATCTTTCAATCCGGTTCACAAGATGACTATTTTGATTGCCGGTACTTTTTTGTCAATTCAGCTTTTCTATAATGAGGAATATCCATGTTCGTAAAACAGTCCCGACTCTGATCATTTACCTGCTTTAAAGTTTCTATTTTTTATGTATCCATCGGGCAGGATGCTTTTCCAGCTTTTATTTTTGTTTGATTTGTTTTGCGGGAGATAAACCACCTGTTGGGTTCCTATATTGGTTAGCTTGCCATCATCAATAATCACAAAATTGCTTTTACCGAGACCAATGTAAGCCAGATTTGTTTCTTCAATGAGCTGTTTCAGTTCACCATATTCAGAAATGACAGAATTGGCGAAGGTTGCATCGAGAATTATTTCAGGAACGACACTCAATCCTTTGTTAAACCTGTAGCTTTCGCGATTGCCGGCGGGAAACTGACCTGGCAACAAAGGTGCTTTTCGAAGTACTTTTTGACCGGCCAAAGCCATGTTGGGTCCAAGAAATGCCAGCGTTGAGCCATTGCTGTATGCCTTTTTCACTGCAACCGAGAACGGGTTATCAGCAGGCAGATCAAGAAACTCCTTCAGAAAGCGGCCAACGAATATGATTGTTCGTGCGCCTTCAACTTTAACCATCTCCGGTCGGGATTCCAAAGCCTGTTGCAAAGGCGCCAACACGTAAATCGCCATTATCCTGTGTTTCATCAGTGACTGAAAAGCTCTTTCAGCAAGATAATCACGACCGGCTTCATCAACAGGAACAATAACAACATACCCCCCGTTTTCAATACCGGAAGTTCGGATCAATTGTGAAATAAGGAAATCGTCAGGATTTGATTTTCCATAAAGGATAAGTTTGCCCGAACCAGAAAGTTCGTAGGTTTCCAGGTCTGTAACTTTTTTGGATTTATCTCCACTACAGGAAAAATTGGCCGAAATTAAAAAACCGAACAAGAAGGACAAAAACAATTTATGCATGGCTCACGATTTTGTGCAAAAGTAGTACATCAATACAAAAGTCGGCGCTATTTTTTGTGAACATGCCCATAAACGTTCTAAACAGGAATAGTCTTCCGATCAGTTCAGGTTAAGCGAGCGGGTGTTGGAAAGCCCATTATAGGGAATGGTATCTACAGGAGTGGTTGTTGTTCGAAACGGGAGCCCGTTTAATGAGCCGTTTAATCCGTCAGTCCCTCTATCAAGTACCGAGTTGTCTCTCGGTTCTTCAAAACGCCAATTTCCATATGAAAAATTCGCAGAAACATTGAAATGCTGTTTGTTTTCCCCGGAAGATAAGTTAGCTTGTTGCGAAAAAATTGCAGCCGGGACAATTGTTAAAAAAATCACCGATACTAAAAAAGTAAGTTTGATGAAATGCATATTTGCTCCTTTTGTAAAATATTTTCAGTTATTAAGTCAATAAAACCGGAGACTAATCAGGTAAGAAGCGCTTTCAGTTTCCAGATTTGTAAATTTTCAAGCAGCTTAAAAGGCCAACGAAGCATTACTTTCCATTTTTAATCCGGCCATTTACATATTCCAGTTCCACGGTCAGGTTTCCTTCCCGATCGAAGTTTTGCACGGTACCAACACAACGTTTGTTCTTCCACCACGACGTGGTTTTTATCACTCCGTTATCCCACCGGGAAATATGCTCATACAGGCCATTGTCATGATAATTCCGTTCCCAGCGTATTCTGCCCGATTCATCCCTGAATATTTCACGGCCTGTTTTCTTACCGGATGCATATTGTACTTCATACATCTTCTTCCCATCAGGATAATACCATATCTCAGTTCCGTGAAGCTTCACCAGTCCGTTATCAAGTGTTTGAAAGGAATAACTTGCTTTGGGTTTTCCGCTTTCATAAAACTCTGTGTATGAATGGGCTTTTTCTAAAGGTAAAGATTGGGTTTCGTTTTGATCATGTTTTTCGGAAGCCTCTTCATTTAAAAGCCATGCCTCATTAAATTCGAAGTGAAATACCGGGTGTGCGATTGTTCCGATCAGATGGATATTTTCATTAGGGCCTTGCCTAAGGACCGTGTATCCCAGGGTATGATCATTTAATTTATCATTCTCAAACTTTGCGTATTGGGTTTCAGGCAATTTTTTTACAGACCACGTAATGCCTTCATCATCCGACCAGGCAACATAACACCCCCTCTCCTTAAATACCGCCGGACGGTTCCGGGCCAATTCATCCGTTAGCCTGCTACTCATATCCCCGGCCATTACCAACCGGCCGCTCTTCAGGCGAAGAATTGAGGGGCGCTGGCCGGGCCCCTGAGCAATAAAAGGAGAAGCCGACACCTCCCATGTCTTCCCCTTGTCTTTCGATATGGATTTTGGCATGAACCCATTGATCTGTGAACTCTTCCCACCCATTCCCAGTATGGTACCGTCCTTTAACTGGACAAAAGCAGTATGCCGGCCTGCTGTCCGGCCGCCCGGATCCATCCAGGTTTTTCCGTTGTCTTCGCTGCGCCACAAAACTGAAGTGGGGCCAACGCCATCACTGGAAACATAGATATTGTTGTCATTATCCCTGAATGCCGCAGTAATGGGTTGCGCGGAATGGGCGCCCACCGGCGTTTTGAAAACGGGAAATTCTGGCTCCGTCCATGTTTGCCCGTAATCATACGATTCGATCCATTGAAAAGGAAACCCTGCCTCATACTTATTGTTTCCCCAATAAAGGCGGGTAGTATCACCTTCCTGCCATAGCAGCGGTGCATGGTCGTTGGCATCGGCAAAGTCAACCAGCACTTCGGGCATATCCCATTCATCGGCCCCATATCGCAACCTGGTACAAATAATTTTCACATCGTGAGCTGTTTCACTCACCGAAGAAAAAATTGCCATGAATGCGTCGCCATTGGGCATGATGGCAAGGGCAGGACAATGATTGTGCGTAAGCAGGTGTTTATTAAGTCCTGTTGCTCCGATGAACTTTATGTCCCCGTCCGGAATATTTTCAGGTGGTGTGGGCAAAACCAAACGTTTTTTAAAATATGGCCCGGTGATGTGCTCCCGGGGCATGTTATTTTTTACTGCTTGGGCCGGAAATTTGGGATTTGGAGTATTATGGTTTTGAGGATAAGGTGCTTTTACAATTCTGAAACCAATGTGGTGGTTTCCCTGGTTGTTTTCTGCCTCACGGATGAAATTCAGATAGCGGGTTTCAGACTTCAGGTTTTCCGGGCTCATGTTATTTTCGGTTTCACCTTCATCAGTTGCTGCCCGGGATTTCAGGTTTTGCTGATGCTTGATATAGCTCACCGGAGGAAACGACGGAGCCATGGAAGCCCGGTTTGCCGGCCGGAAAAAGAAAGGTGTTTGCTTATCAAGGCCACCACCGCGAATTACTTTCGATAACCCGCTTTGCGGCCCTGCCGGGTCTTCCTGTGATTTGTAAGGATAAGGCGCATACCAGTCGAGGCACCACTCAGCCGGTAATGAAGCCATATTGATGACCTGGTATTTTAGATTGCTTTTCGCGACGTGTTCCCATTCGGCTTCAGTGGGTAGTCTGTAAGTTGTTCCTTCTTTTTCGCTGAGCCATTCACAGTATTCAACAGCATCATACCAACTGATGCCTTCAACGTAAACAGCAGTATCAGAGGAAGGCATGAACCCGGGCCTGAATTTTCGGAATTCAGCAACCGTGATTTCTGTTTTGGAAATATGAAAACCATTTGTCAGGGAAACTTCGCGCAACGGTCGCTCATCGCTATCTCCCGGTTTTAAATAATGGAGTTCGTTGTAGCGGTCACCCGGCATGAGAGAATCCGGAAGGGTATCAGTGTTTCCCATCATAAATGTCCCAGCCGGAATATAAATCATCTCCGTCCCCTGGTTATTCACAAAATCAACGCTTTTGTGTTTTTGAAATGTACCTGTATGGCAGGAAACAAAAATAGTGGAAACCAGTATCAATTGGCAAAATGCTTTCGAGTAACTTTTCATATCTTACTTTTGATTGGTTAGTTTACATAATAAACCTAAGCCGCGTTTTGCAGGTTTTTACCTGACGTTTTCAATTGCAGCCTAATCATTTACCGGCATATCAGCCGGTTTGTTTTTAAGATTTCCAAACATCTTTAAAAACAAAAACATAAGCAACACAGTGATGTAATAGTAAAACCCGTTGATGACCATAAGGATTACCATGGTGGAAAAAGCGCTGAAAACAAAAATATTCCCGGTAATCTGGCTCCTGTTTTCACGGAATATCCGAATGACAAAGTACCCGTAGGCCATGAATACAATCAGGCCATAGGAATATAATATGGACAGGAAGTCGCTGTGAAACCATTCCGAAAACATGAGGTTTTTAACATTTGCATCAAAAGAGGATATGAAACCCCTGCCAATCAGGAATTCATACCACGTGAATGTACTCATCTCGTGAAACCATGATTTCCACATGAGCAGCCGTGAAAACGCCCCGACGTTGTCAACGAGGGTTATTAGCGTTGCAAAGTACTGCCCTGCAAAAGTATCCCTGAAAATTGTATAAAGCGGATGGCGCAATAAGACCATAATTGCGGCCAAAGCAAAAAATGAAAGCATCCATACTGCATACTTCCTTTTCATGATGAAGAGCACAAATGAAACCAGGAATGCAGCAAGTGTGGCACGCACGCCGGTGTAAAATAACATCAGTAACATAAGCCCTGCCACGGCGAGATGCGAAACTTTCTTCTTTTGCTGAAACAATAAGGCAAAATATAGCATCAGAAAACCAAAAAAGTAGCTCGCTATATGAGGCAACCTGAAAAATCCATTGTGATAACGGCGGGAAATCTCAAGAAAATCAAATGGCTTTTCCTTTCTGAGAATATTCGGGGTGGATTCTGAGGTATCCCAACTTTTCTTCTTTTTCAGCGCCCTGGTTTTCTTAGCGGGGACCGGCCTTTTGCCGGCCTGATCGGTCTGTTTTTCTTCATTTATATCTTGTTGAGGGGCTTTCAGGCCTTTTTTTTCGAGCAGTTCATCCTGGTAAAGCGGCTGGTTTTCGGTCCATTGATCTGCGTTGATACCGAAAAAAGTAACACTGAACATGGCCAGCATGAGCACCGTGAAGACCCCGATCATAGACGATTTGATCAAATGCTCATAGTGACGGTAGTAAAAATAGACCGAGATAAATGACAGTATAAAAATCAGATCGGAAATGGTTCGTTTGTGAAAGCCGTACAAAAACAGGTGGTAAACGGCAGGGAGGATGAAGATAAGCGAAAGCACGCCCACAGTTTTGAAAGGCTTTGAAGCATAAAGAAAAACCCAGATTGCCGGGGTAAGTACCAGCATTCCGGATACAAAAACCGGGATCTTCATAAAATAGTTTACAACCGAATCTGCTACAAAAAGAAGCAGGAAGACGCTGAAAACAACATTCGGATTATTGATGCCTGACATTCTGATTTGTGTAAAGAAATTTCTCATTTGATCCTTGTTTTTATTTTCCAAATTGCGGCCTTCCCGGCTTATTATCTTTCCGTTATGAATGAATTAAAACCATAAACAGTTTGCAGTTTGAGTCATTTTATGCTAAAAAATTCTTCTAATGGCTTTTAACGGGTAAAAGCAACAGGACAAAACCAGGTAGAGCATTTTGATGGCTGCACTGTGCGACATTTGAAACTTACGGTAGAAAAACATATGGTAGTAGTAGATGAGTTTTCGTGTTCGGGTGGTACGGTATCCGAAAATCTGGTCACGGAACCGGAATGTATCATCGATATGTTTTTTCTTCAGGTTGCTGGTAGCACTGCCGGCGTGTACACGCATGTAATACAGCGGGCTTTTGATATTGGCAAAAATATAACCATCCCGTGCCATGCGCGAAAAGATTTCGTAATCCTCCGCCGGAAACACCTCCTGGTAGCGGTACTTTCTGTACACATGTCCTTTGATGAAGGCGGTGGGATGTTGTATTCCGTGCTCTCCTTTTCTAAATGCCCGCACAATGGATTTATGTGTTAGCGGGAAATTGGATGTATTGATTTTCTTACCTGTTTCCGTATCCACATAAATAACGTTGCATCCCAGGATATCAACCTCCGGATTTTGCTCCATATAATTGTATTGCTTTTCCAGCCTGTCGGGAGCCAGCAGGTCATCGGGATCGGCACGCAAAACATATTGTCCGGTTGAAAGCTCCAGAGCCGCGTTCAATGCGGCTGTCAATCCCTGGTTCTCTCCGAAATGAATAACTTTGATAAACCGGTAATGTTTGTATTTTTCCAGCACTTCCGGTGAATGATCTTCCGATCCGTCATCAACAATGATCACCTCCGATGGCTCAACCGTTGAATTGACAATGCTTTGGATGAATGCATCCAGGTACCTGCCATTGTTGTAATTTGGCACGATTACAGACGCGTTTATTTTCACCTTTATTCCCACTTACACTGATTTTCCTTATTTATCGTTTCATGGTTTTTCACAGAGCCTCCCTGGCATTCTTGTCGCTATGCATTTTTTCGAAAGAAGTAACGATACCTTTGATGAGTGCTGAACTGAATCCATGATGCTCCATTTCATTTAACCCGGCGATGGTATAACCCCTTGGTGTGGTCACTTTGTCAATTTCAAATTCAGGATGCTGATTCCTTTTTAACAATAATTCAGCAGCACCCAGTACAGTTTGCACGGATATGGATGCAGCAGTGCCTGAATCAAACCCAATTTGAATACCACCCTGGATCATAGCGCGGATAAACCTTAATGCATATGCAATGCCACAGGCGTTCAAGACGGTTGAGGAATCTATCAGATCCTCCTCAAGGAATACGGTATTACCCAACTGGTTAAATAGGTCCCTAACCAAAGCTGCCGCTGCCTTGTTATCTGATGTTGTACAAACAGCAGTGATAGAGGCCCCCACATCAGCCGCGGTATTCGGCACAGCCCTGAAAATATCAACAGGGTCTGAAAAAAATTTTTTGATTTCTTTGATGGAAATGCCCGTTGCCAGTGAAACCAGGATATGTCTGCCAGGGATCAAATACCCGGTCAGACTTTTTAAAACCCGTGATAAATCAAATGGTTTCAGGGCAAACAGAATTATTTCAGCTTGCTTTACAGCCTTAATATTGTCGTCGGTAACTGTAATACCTTCATCTTCCAGAAACAGAATTTCGCTGGTATTTCTTCTGGTAACCACAAGATTTTTTGAGGGGAAATGTACGGAGGTTCGTAATCCGTTTACCAGAGATAACCCCAGGTTGCCGCAACCAATCACAGCGATATTTTTCCGATTAATCATACGTTACTGCTACTATTTTGATTAAAACTATTAAGGATTTGCATGGTAAGTGCAAATCCTTAAAAAGTTGCTCAAAACAGAGAATTTTCCTGATTATTCATTAACTAAAACCTTTCTGAGATATGTATGCTGAGCGGTTTTCACCTGGATGAAATACACGCCCGGTTTCAAAGCTTCAAGCTGAAGCTGAATGTTTTTACTGTTTTTGCCTGCCACTTCCAGGTGCTTTCTGCCAAAGTAATCCCACAAGATAACCTGCTGCATCAAATCTGCTGATCGGATGTTCAGGATGTCCGTCGCAGGATTGGGATAAACGTCGAGCCTTTCCATTCCGGGTTCATGAATGCCTGTAACAATATCAACCAGTATGCACTCCGGCTCGGAAGTAAGTGTATCGTAAACTGTCTCCACGCAGTATTCGTGTTGCGGGGCTGTTGGGCTTTCATCCGTAAAAAGGGTATCGGTGGTAAAAGCAAGAAATTCGCCGTCGCGGTAGATATTGTACCCGGTCAATGTCTCGGTAAAAATCTGTTCGTGCTTAAAATCGTCAACATAAAAATTTGCCGGTGCAGGCTGGAATAAATCAACGGCGCCGAACTGATTGTTGTTTCCTGCGCCCCATACGCCCGTGCTCCATTGCCATGAATGCACCACTTCGTCATTTAGCCAGATTTCGGCCAGGTCGTCGTCAAGGTTGATGAAGCTGGAAACTTTCAACCAGGTGTCGTGGTCGAAGGTAAAGGAAGCCACTGCCTGTCCGCCACCGTCGATCTCGCCGTTTCCGTCGGTATTGAAATACACCTGGGCGCCCCATTCGTAAATATTGGGTTCAAAGTGCTGCATCAAAACGAGTGATCCGCTGTTTTCTTCGGGTATCAGCATCCGGTAGTCGATCAGATGTTTGCCGAGGTTAACATTTCCGGCCGGGTATACCATGTCGTTGCTTTGCTGGAGTTTCATCGACTGTTGCGGGCTATATGCATAATCCTGCGAGGCCGTGGCATCTTCCGCCGATCCGGGTTGCCCGGTCCAGGTCGTCCACACATCGCTGTTTTCTGCAATATAGGCCCCGTTTTCGAACCCTTCAAAATCATCACTGAAAATATCGTAAGATGAGGGTGGCTCCGACCAGTACAGGAATGCCTGGTCATTGTATGACTCACCCGACAGGTTTTCCGGTGCGGGCAGGGGGCTCGGAATATTGGTCACGAATTTATCAGCACAGTCGTTGTCGGGGTTTTCGTCTCCTTCGAGCAGGGTGCAGGCGGTGATGATGTAAGTGGAGTCAGATACCGAAAAATCCGCCGGTGTTTCAAAGGTATAGTTCACCCTGGTGTTGGGAGGGATGGTTCCGGTAAATGTTTCAGTTACTGATTCGCCACCGCTGATGCTGTAGGAAACCTCAAAGTTACTTTGCGGGTTCTGGCTCAGGTTATTTATTCTCACGGTGATGTATTCTTCCTCGCCAAGATAGGGGGCCGTTTGCGGTTGAGGAATCCCGATTACGGCCAAATCATTTTCAGGAAGGCCGCTCAGATACGGGATGGCAAATCCGGTAATTTCAGGTGAACCTGGAAAAGGAGCATAAGGCGTTGCCTGCCCGGTTTCAAAATCCACAACAAACAACCCTGAAGGTGAAACATTGTTCAGGTATCCGGCAATGAAACATACATTGGCATCACGGTCAATGGACATGTCCTGGGCATAATTAAAATCGATACCCAGCGGGCCAATAGCAGTGGCCTCTCCAGTCTCTTTATCGATGGAATAAAAGGTATCGTCACCAATATCGAAACCAAATAATTCGCCCTCTGCATCAAAATCAATGGCTATCATCAATTGTCCCGGCGTATTAAAATTCCCCACCAGTTTGGTTTCACCTGAAACCGGATCGATGGTATATAAATCTGTAACTGTACAGGCATAGAGTTTATCACCATCAAAGGTAATCCCGGAAACGAACTGCATATTAAAGGTTGAGATATAATTATTGTCCCCGGTAAGGGGATCTATCTCGTAAAGCTTTGCTCCGTAAGTAATGCCATAAACAAAGCCGCCCGGCATCGCTACCGCCCCGGCTATAAAATCCCCATCATCAACCGGAATCAATGAATTCATATTATCAGGATATAACAGGTCAAATTCGACCCAACCCAAAGGATAAGGGAAATTGCCGGTAATATCAATGGCAGCGTATGCAAACACTGTTTTGGATTCTTGCACGGAAATGGTTTTTGTGAAACAGTCGTTATCGGGAACTTCATCCCCTGTTAACTGTGTGCAGGCTTCAATGTCAAACAACCCCTCTTCTGTCATCCATTCATCAAATTCAACCTGCAGGGAGGCATACGGGGCAAGCCCGCTAACAGTTTTTGTTGATGTGTACCCGTTATTGTTGGTTAAAGTAACATCAAAAGTCTGCGATTCCGTTCCGAAGTTTTTCACGGTTGCCTTTGGCGTAATCGTCCCGGGTTCAACAATATCGTTTATATCAATGGACACAACACCTGCATCAGTGGTGATGGCTTCGGTGATGTTGATCCGGAAGTCCGCACAGTTCCCATTGCTTAAGCTTTCACAGGGATCATCCACAGGGATGGCAAGATCGGTACGAAAACGCATGTAGTGTTCACCCAAAGGGGCATTTTCCGGCAGGAAAAAGGTAAATTCGTATGGTGTCTGCCACTCATCACAATATGCATCATTCACCACGATTTCATCATCCGTGTATTCAAGGTCGTCATTGAAATCCACCCACACTTCAAAATAGGTTGAAAAAAAACCTGACACCACGGTAAGCGTGTATTCGTATTGCTTGGCAACGTGGTGCACACTATCGGTAAAGTCATGATACCACTCAGGATCTCCTTCACATAAAATCTCGGGAATATCAATATTGGCCAGGTTCCAGGCGGTCAGCCCGTCGATTTGCTGGCAGCCTACCGTGTAGAGGTTTTCGGTACACAAACCGGTTTTTAAAACTTTGGCCGGAAGAAGTCCGTGATTTTCAATAACTGTTGGTTTATAATGCGCCCTTTGTTGAATGATCTCTTGTTTAAGGTTTTTGCTTTGTAAGTTGTCGCCGCTGGCGAGGCCTGCAGAGGGGGTTGCTTGGAAGAACGAAACACTTTTAGGCTTCTCCTGCGCTGCAATTGATGATACTGGGAAAATCCCGGTAATCATACAAAATACAACGAAAACCAAAAAAATGCCAAGATTGGTTTTGAAACCTAAACCAAAAAAACGAGATGCAATAGTTTCAAATTGATTTTTATGTGTGTCGCTCATGGGAAAAGATATTTATTTGTTTTGAAATAAAAAAAACTATGCTGGCAAATTTTGAAAATAATAATAATGACTGATTAATCAGTGATGTAAGATGCAAAATTACTACTCATACTCATTATGTGTTTAATTAAAATGATATTACTTTTGCGCAAATTGAATATTGATAATTTGATTATCGTTATCTGATCTGACTTGATGAAAGATAATATTGCGGTTTTAACGTTTCCGGCCAGATAGCGCTAAGGGTTATTCATAATGAATACAAGCTGATATCAATTTGAAGTTTCTTTACTCCATTTGGACAAATTCCTTGAAAACAAGCGACAGGCGAACATTTGAAAAAGTAATCTAAATAAATCAACTCATTAGTCTATTTGTTTTCTCAGCAGCCAGTTTTTTTTCGGCAAACCGAACGCTTATTAGGAGCTGCACCAAACATGGCAATGGAAAATAAATAAAAGATAATTTTGCCTTTCGTCTGATACACTCACTTTGGCAGCATGTTTTAAAAATTAATTGAACGGTTATGGCCAACATCTTTTCAACAACACTAAAAGAAAATACAACTAAAGACTACTTGTTTTTCTTTCTTCTCCTTGCAACGCTCCCTTTTGTTTTCATTCCAAATATTCCCGACCAGATTTTACCGCCTCAGATTACATTTTTGGCGTTATTGCTGTTGATATTTTTTACCCTGTTCAGCTATGAAAAAACCTTTACCGGACTGATCAAAGATGCTTTTTCAAAACCTTCAATTGTTGTGTGGACGCTCTTTACGTTAAGTACGATTGTTTCGTTGTTTTATGCACACAACCCTGCGGAGGGTCTTTACGAGAGCGTCAAGACTTTTGCATCGCTTGTTTTGCTCATCATATTCACCGTTCTTTTCACTATAAACCGAATAAACATCAAAGTTATCGGTATGATTATCATGTTCACTGCGGCAATTGCTGTTTCGATCGGCTTAACGCAATATGTGAATTTTGCTGCAACCAAATCCGGCGCTGAGTTGTATCATGCGCTTTACAAGGTTACAGGCTTATTCGGACACAAGAACGAACTGAGCATCACCCTTTTCCTCATATTGCCATGGCTGTTTTTTATTGCTTCCGGATTAAAAGGAGTTAGGCGGGTATTGTCAATAATCGTTATCATTAGTAACTTGCTGCTAATTATGATTTTACAAACCCGATCGGTGTGGTTGGGTCTTGTCGCGTCAATCATTGGGTACGTAATACTTACTTCGCTGACAGGCATAAAAAATGCAAATCGTGCAGAGCATCATAAACGCATTGCAAAGAGCTTGTTGTCAGTATCGGTTATCGTTGTATTGGTTCTTTCAACTTTGTTGGCGGCACACAAGTTCACCAATAAGGATTCAGTACTATCCTTTCAGTTATCCGGTATAACCAACATAATGGAACACAGAAACCTTGAGCGTTACAGCATCTGGAGATCAACGCTTGAAATGTATTCAGATAACCCCATTGGTGGAGTGGGAGCCGGAAACTGGAAAATACATATTCCCGTTTATCAAAATGATTATCTTTTGAAGCGAGACCCGGTTGAGACAGCTGCGCCGATATCCTTTCAAACCTGGTTAAGACCCCACAACGATTTTCTCTGGATTCTTGCAGAACGCGGCCCCCTAAGTTTGCTTTTTTATCTCTCCTTCTTTTTACTCCTTTTTTTCAATGGAATCCGCGTTTTACAAAAAGAAATTCCATCCGCCAAAACAAAACTTATTACGTTGTTATTGTGTTCGCTGGCAGGGTACCTTGTTATTGCGTTGCTAACATTTCCGCTCGAACGGGTTAGTCATCAGGTATTTATTATGGCCGCTGCTTCGCTTATAATATCACAAAGCAAAGTATCCTTTTCAATCGGGATACCATTCAAATCCGCTTTTATCCAATCAGCCAAATTGGTTTTAATCATTATACTGATTTTTTCATCGGTCTATGGTGTTTTGCTGCTGAGGTCGGGCTATTATTTATCGAAGGCGATTGACCCGACAAAAACCACCAATGCAATGGAAGTGCTGCGTTTTATTGACAAAGCCCAAACTCCACTGACCACGCTTGACGCCTTTTCGATACCTTTAAAATATTATTCGGGATTGACTTACATGCGTGCCAATGAATTGGAAATGGCAGAAGAAGAGTTGCTAAAGGCTCATATTCAACACCCTAATCATATCAAGCTTAATGAAACCCTGGCGCTTTTGTACATGAGGAAAGGTGACATTGATAAAAGTGAAAACTACATTCGCCGGGCGCTCGCAATTTTTCCTTTTAACGAACCTGCTCTTATGCGTCTGGCTGCCATATTTTACCTAAAAGAAGACTACGATGCAGCTTACCAAACGCTGCTCCGATGCACCAACAGTTCCGGTAATCGGGATTTTGATAAGATCAATTCACGGGTTTTGGAGCAACTCAATCTGGTTGAATGAACACATTTCGGCAGACTGCTCGGGTTACACCAGATGGCAGCATTTTTTTTGAATGTCTTTTATGGCAAATCTTGTATCATTAATGATAAACCTTGATGGAAAAAAAGATATAATATTGCGTGCTTTATCTTATTGTCAATAATTTAGTTTCCTTTAAACAATATTTAGTTTGATGAAAACAGGTTGCATTAGTATTAAAAGGGGACTGTAATTGCGCATTGATTTTGAATAAATGTATGTGAAAATAGACTTTTTGCGTATGAATAACTTTGCATCATTTGTGAGAACATCGAAACTGAATGATCCCAACTTGATTTTCGCCATATTTCTTGTAGGGTTCTTTATAGATTCGGTGTTGAATTTTTTTCATCCTATTCCTGTATTGGTCCCTTTAATGATGGTGATGCTTCCGATCATTTGGCTTTTATCATGGAATTACAAACAATCACTCCCATTTGCTATAGCTTCTTTGGTCTTCATCCTCCCGGCCATCGCTCACAATTTGATATTTGGATTTCATAAGAAGAACATCTCTGATCTTGTGTTCATTTTAGTTTTTATCGCTATTTACCACTATTATTCAATTAATTCCCTTTCTCTAAAAAACAACACATTATTCATATTTGCGATCATGATAACGCTGATGTTCAGTTTTACATTTTTCGATCTTGATTCGGGAGCCTGGAAAACTAACAAACCTCATTACGAGGATAATACTGAGAATTTCGAGCAGCTCCTGTCAATAGCAGAGGAAAGTCAAAGGATGCAAAAAGATACTTTAGCATCGAAAACCACAACATCAGGAAAGGAGAAAACCTCAAAGACCGGTGATCCACGTTTTTTAAAGGACAAATCAGCTCCTGACGTTCCTCTGCCTCAAATTCTTAAACCGGTAAAGCCTAAGGACATTTTAGAGTATTTGCGAACCTATCGTAACGGTCTATTCAGGTTGCCACATATTGCAGCATATTTTTTTGGTTTTCTGCTTTTGTGGTTTTGTTTCCGGTATACTATTACCAAACAACCCTGGCTAATGGTATTATCAGGATTACTTTTATTGATGATGCTTTTAACCAACGTAAGGACTGTTTTAGTGGCATTAGTCATTTCATTATTGATTTTTGTTTTCTTCAAAAAAAAGCTGTCTTTCAAAATCGGCATTTTGGCTGTAGTTGCGCTTGTGTTCATTTTCAGGAATCATCTGTATGCTCTTTTCCAGGATACCTTTCTCAGTTCATACTTTAGTATGCTGATTACTTTTACCGAAAATTTTTCGAGGTTTTCCAGATTCATGCTTTGGAAATCATGGTTTCATGAATTAAGCAATTTTGGTGTACTAGATTTTCTGACCGGAAAAAGTTTCTATTCATCCTTAAAAGCCAACTCAAGGAACCTGTTTTTTGCTGAATGGTTCCATAACGATTTTATGTCCATAGTTTATGCATACGGCGTTTTTGGCCTCACTGCATTTATTTGGTTCTTCATCAGAATTTATTGTGATCATTCCCGGATAATAAGAAGCAATCCTTTTGTCTTCATTTTCTATGCCTCCATGGTGCTCACATCATTCCTCAATGGTTATTATTATTACCATCCGGTCTTTCTATTGTATATTTTCATACTCATGTCCGAAGAGGTTAATACAAAACCAACATTTAGCTAATAATCAGGTTGTTATTATACCACAAGAAACAGGTTCAAGAATTATGACGTTCAGTGCTTTTAAATTGAAATTGACAAAAACACATTTCGTTCGTTTGGTTTTATTTACTACTTTTGTAACATAATTTTTAGGGGTTTATTAGTAATCAGATGTAAAGTAGCCATAGTTAATATCTTGTTTTTGAGTAAATTGATTTATTTATTAATCACTGGTTGTTTACAACTTTTGATAATATTTCATGACAGACAAAAGGATCAATTATTACAAGTACTTCCCTGTATCGGAAGCCGACACAAAGTGGGGTATTTTTATCGAGAATGTCGGCATGTCTCAGGTGCTGAAAGATGAACAATATCCACTTTCAGGGCATCCCGTCACACACTATTTTACATGGGAAAGAGGTCGCTACCTTAGCAGTTATCAGTTTCTGCTGATCGCTGAGGGTCAAGGGGTGTTTGAATCGGAAAGTGCAGGCACGCTCAACCTTTTACCGGGATCGGTAATGCTCCTTTATCCCAATGAATGGCACCGTTACCGCCCTCTGAAGCGTACCGGATGGAAAGAGTACTGGATTGGATTCGACGGCGATACTGCACGGCGATTGGTGGAAGGAAGCGTTTTTAGCATCAACCAGCCTGTATTGTTTATGCGCGATTTTCAGGAAATACAAAATCTCTTCGACACTGCAATCAGCTTTTCTATGGAGGAGAAAATCGGTTTTCAGCAAATTGTTGTCGGCGTGCTTTTTCAAATTTTTGGTCATGTACATTATAACATCAAAAACAGGACCAGGCAAAGCAAATCTTTTATGAAGCAGATAAATCACGCTAAGGAAATCATGCAGGAAAGCATTACCAATGACATTGACATACCCGCCATAGCGGACCAATTGAACATCGGGTACGCTTTGTTTCGTAAAAAATTCAAAGAATTTACCGGCCTTTCCCCCAAGCAGTACCTTCTGCAACTCAGGCTGAACCGCGCCAAATCGCTATTGCTCGGCACCGATCTCCCTGTAAAAATGATCGCCTTCGAAACCGGACACGAAAGTATTTACCACTTCTCCAAAGTTTTTAAAGAAAAGACCGGTTTAAGTCCGACGCAATTCAGGGAACAGATTATGGAGCAGGGTAATGGCAGTAACAACAGGTAAAAACCTGAAAACATCCTATTCTTTAACTAATATTCATCATTTGTAATAAATGTGTTACATTTGAACCTAATTATGAAATGAAAATATTATACTAAAATAATTTTAATAACTCATTATCAAATGTTTAAAAATTATTTCAGTATAGTTTACAACTCGTTAAGCAGAATAATATTTTTCTTTTTTGATACCTTTTTTATCCTTTTTTGCATGATAATTTCAAATCATCTGGCTATTGACCTTGGTGCCGAAAGCGGCAGGGCTGTTTTAGGGAATTTTAACGGATCGCAAATACATTGCGAAGAGATTCACCGCTTTCCTACAGGCATTCTGAAGCTGTCAGGAAAAAGCCATTGGAACATTTACCGGATCTACGAAGAAATTAAAAACGCCATCTATAAAGCCGGGACAATGGTCAACGGAAGGCTCGACACCATTGGCATTGATACATGGGGTGTGGACTACGCACTTTTTGATAACGAGGGTAATATGCTGGGGCTGCCATACAGCTACCGCGATAACAGGACAGAACATGCTGTTCTCAAACTCGGAGCACAGCTTGATCTTCGTAAGGTTTATGATCTTACCGGCATTCAACTGCTGCCGCTAAACACGCTATTCCAACTTTTCGCTGCTAAACAATCAACCCCCGAAACACTCGCAAAAGCCGCTGATTTGTTATTTATACCTGATGTACTGAATTTTTTCCTTACAGGAATAAAAGCAACGGAGTTTACGATGGCCACTACATCGCAACTGTTTAATCCTGCTAAAATGGATTGGGAATGGGAGCTGTTGCAATTGGTTGGCATTAAACCGGCAATTATGCAAAAAGTGATTGCCCCCTGCACGCCTGTGGGTTTTTTGGATAAAAATACCGGAGGATCAGGTTCATTTTCTGAAACCCTGGTGGTGGCTCCCGCCACCCACGATACTGCATCGGCTGTTGCGGCCATTCCGGCCTCTGGCAAAGATTGGGCATTCATCAGCACCGGCACCTGGGCACTGGTGGGCGTGGAGGTAAAAAATCCGGTAATCAATGAGCTGACTTTTCGATACAACATCACCAATGAAGGGGGAATGGAAGGATTCAGGTTACTGAAAAATATGATGGGTTTGTGGTTGCTGCAGCGTTGCCGTAAAAATTGGGGCGAGGAGGATCATCCATACGAAAAACTTTTAATTATTGCTAATGAAGCGCCGCCGTTCCGTTTTTTCATCGACCCCGACCACTACAGCTTTTTCAACCCGGATGATATGCCCGCAGCTATCGAAAAATATTGCAGGAACACCGGACAACAACCCCCTGCAAATAAAGCCGGTGTGGTACGCGCAATAATCGAAAGTCTTGCATTGAAAACACGCATGATCCTCGATCAGATCGCTGAAGCAACTTCAAAAAATGTTAGAAAAATATATCTTACCGGTGGTGGAGTGCATAACAGACTGCTCTGTCAATTCATCGCCAATGCCACCGGTTTGCCCGTCATTTCAACGTTTGCCGAAAGCGCCGCAATGGGGAACCTGATTGGTCAGTTGATTGCAGTTGGCAGATTGAAAAACCTTGAAGAAGCCAGAGCGCTGCCCAAAAAGCAGTTTGAATCTGCTGAATACAGTCCACAGCAAACCGAAGACTGGTATGATAGCTATGAAAGATTTAAATCATTAATCAACAAAGAATAAAACCAAAGTATTTGTATGGAAAATACCTCAACACGTTACAATGACGCCAAAGCACGTTATGCTGAACTGGGTGTGGATACAGATGAAGCAGTTAAAATACTGGAGACGATTGCAATCTCTATACACTGCTGGCAGGCTGATGATGTTACCGGTTTTGAGAATTCTGGCGATGCCCTCAGCGGTGGCATCCAGGTTACCGGAAATTACCCGGGCAAAGCAAGAAACATGGATGAACTCCGATTGGACATCCTGAAAGCCATGTCGCTCATACCGGGTAACCACCGGTTGAGCCTGCATGAAACCTATGGCGATTTTCAGGGACAAAAAGTGGATCGCAACGAAGTTGAACCTGCTCACTTTCAAAGCTGGATGGACTGGGGCAAAGCCAACAACATCAGGCTTGATTTCAACTCCACCTCCTTTTCACACCCCAAAAGCGGTAATCTCACCCTCTCTCATCCCAATAAAGAAATCCGCAATTTCTGGATTGACCACACCAAACGCTGTCGTGCCATCAGCAATGAGATGGGAAGGCAACAAGGCGACCCGTGCATGATGAACCTATGGATTCATGATGGTTCAAAAGAGGTTCCCGCAAACCGTCTTCGTTATCGGGTACTGTTGAAGGCATCGTTGGATGAAATTTTTTCGATTGAATACAAACACATGAAAGACAGTATCGAAGCCAAACTTTTCGGCATCGGGCTGGAAAGCTACACAGTGGGATCCTACGATTTTTACCTGGGTTATGGTGTCAAAAACAACAAGATCGTAACCCTCGACACCGGCCATTTTCACCCGACTGAAAGTATAGCCGATAAAATATCCTCATTATTACTTTTCACACCTGAGATCATGCTGCACGTGAGCCGCCCCATTCGCTGGGACAGCGACCATGTGGTGGTGCTTAATGACGACCTGACCGACCTCACCCGCGAGATCATCCGTTGCAATGCACTTGATCGCATCCACATCGGCCTCGACTATTTCGATGCCACCATCAACCGCATCGGCGCCTATGTGATTGGAACACGAGCCACGCAAAAAGCATTACTCCTGGCGTTACTCGAACCTGCCGCAACACTAATAAAATACGAAGACGAAGACAGGCTGTTTGAGCGGCTGGCACTTCAGGAGGAGATGAAAGCAATGCCCTGGCAGGCAGTGTATGACTATTTTTGTTTGAAAAATGATGTCCCAACCGGTGCAGGGTTCATCAGTGAAATTCAGCAATATGAAAAAAAGGTTACAGGTAAACGAACTTAGACAGATACAATTATGAATACGCTGATAGGCTTATTGATCATTTCCGTTGGCAGTTTTGGGCAGTCGAGTTCCTACGTGCCCATCAACAAGATAAAGCAGTGGTCATGGGAGAGTTTTTGGCTTACACAGGGAATTTTTGCCTGGCTTGTTTTTCCGTTTTTGGGTGCGCTTCTGGCAGTTCCCTCAGGCAGCAGTCTTGGCGCTATCCTCGCCCTTGATGCTTCTGCATCGCTCAGAGCCATGTTTTTCGGGATGTTGTGGGGTGTGGGCGGATTAACATTCGGGCTAAGTATGCGCTATCTTGGTATCGCTATGGGGCAGTCGGTGGCACTGGGAACCTGCTCGGCTTTCGGAACGCTAATTCCAGCCATGCTGGCAGGAACCGATTTGTTTCGTGGCAACGGGTTGATCCTGTTAATCGGTGTGAGCATTGCGCTGGCAGGCATTGTCATAATCGGATTTGCAGGCAGTTTGCGCACATCAGAGATGAGCCAGGAGGATCAACGCAAGGCGGTAAAAGATTTTGCCCTCACCAAAGGCTTGTTCGTTGCGCTGCTGGCCGGTGTGATGAGCGCATGCTTTGCGCTCGGCCTTGATGCTGGCAGACCGCTATTTATCGAAGGAGCCAGTGAATTGTTCCGCACTTTACCAGCCACTCTGATGATCACCTTCGGTGGATTCATCACCAATGCAGCATTTTGCCTTTCACAAAACAGTAAAAATAAAACCTTTGGTGATTACCGAAAAAAAGCCGTGTGGGTAAACAACCTTCTGTTTTGCATGCTGGCAGGCGGACTGTGGTATTCGCAGTTTTTCGGCTACAGCATCGGCATCAGCTTCCTGGAACCCGGCAGCGTGATGATGGCCTTCACGTGGAGTATCCTTATGACACTGAACATACTTTTCAGCAATTTTTGGGGAATTGTACTCAAAGAATGGAAAGGCGTGTCGCGAAAAACCCGCATTATACTGATTGCCGGACTAGCCATACTGGTGTTTTCACTGATATTTCCAGAATTGTTTAAAAGCTAAAATACCACAGGCAATGCCATGCTTTTTTTGGTAAATTGAATATTTTTGATAAATGACAACTTTGGATAAAACATACATCGAATTTTTTGCCGACATCAGGCGGCAGATCAGGGAAGCGCGTTTCCGGGCGCTGCATTTGGTGAATAAAGAAAAAATCCCCCTTTACCGGAACATCGGCAAAACAATTTATTACCAACAACAATATGGCTGGGGTAAAAGCATCGTGGAATTGTTGGCTGCAGAACTACAAAAAGAGTTTGTGGGGAATGACGGGTTTTCGTTACGTAAACTGTGGTAAATGCGCAACATGTATGACCCGTATTTGGAAAGCAAGGTAATTCTGCAACCATTGGTTGCAGAAATTCCTTCGGAAACAATCCACGAAAATCAGCACAAATCCCCCGAAGGGTTGGGGGAAGCTTGTCATCAGCGTTCAAATAAAAAACAGTATGAAAAATAAAAACTTTAACAGTATCTCTGAAGAACTAAAACGCATCGCCGAAGTCGCCGGTTTCCTTTGGCAGCGTGGCTGGGCGGAAGCCAACGGCGGCAATATTTCCGTAAACCTGACCCATCTCACAGATTCCTCAGTGCAGGAATTTCACCAATCGAAAAAAACCACCATTTTGGAGGAGCCGCTTACCGGATTACCAGGCAATCTCTTTTATGTTACCGGTGCTGGGAAGCGGATGCGTGATGTGGCAAAATCACCACTTGACTTTGGTGCAATTATCAAAATTAATGATGATGGGATAAGCTATGAGATTGTCTCGGAAAAATTCATAAAGCCCACATCTGAGCTGCCATCACACCTGAGCATTCACAACTTCCTCAAGGCACAAGGCAAGCACAAAAGCGTGGTACTCCACACCCACCCCACCGAACTGATTGCACTCACCCACTGCAAGCCATTCGGTAATGCAGAAAAACTTTCGCGCATGTTGTGGAGCATGATTCCCGAAACAATTGTTTTGGTGCCGCGCGGGCTGGGGATTGTACCATATATACTCACCGGCACAACACAACTGGCCAACGAAACAATCCGTCACCTTGAAAACCATGATGTGGTGATGTGGGAAAAACATGGGATTTTGGCTGTTGGTGAGGATATTGGGTATTGTTTCGATCTGATTGATACCCTGTCGAAATCGGCAAATATTTACCTTGCAGCAAAAACGGCCGGATTCGAACCACAAGGGCTTAACAATGAACAGTTAAAGGGCTTAGTGGAGAAATTTAACTTACCACCGAACAAGTTTTTAAACCTATTGTAAACTAAAAGCCATGAAAATCATCTCATCCAAAAACATCCCCCCTGCCAACGGACATTACTCACCATGCATTGAGCACAATGACACACTCTACATTTCGGGGCAGTTGCCGGTTGATCCTGCTACAAAGCAAATCCCCGAGGGCATCGAAGCGCAAACAAAACTGGTGCTTGAAAAAATTGGTCTGATCCTCACCGAAGCCGGAAGCTCACTGGAGAAAGTGATCCAAATGCGGATTTACATTTCCAACATTGAACTGTGGGACGAAGTGAACGAGGTTTACACACAGTTTTTCGGAGCTCACAAACCGGTGCGCTGCGTGGTGCCGGTTGGCAAACTTCACTATGGCTGCCTGATTGAAGCAGAGTGTGTGGCTCATATTTAAAAGCTCAAAAATGAAAAAACCGCTCACAATAATTCTATCCGTTTTGACAACAATAGTGTCATCCGCACAAAACCCCATCTCCCCTCCCGGTGTTTACATCGCCGACCCTACAGCCCGTGTCTGGAATGACGGACGACTCTATATTTACGGTTCGGTGGATGAGAGTTGCGATTATTATTGCTCCCACCGCCATCATGCGCTGGTAACCGATGATATGCTGAACTGGCAGTTGGTGGAGGACATTTTTACATCAAAAGGCGAAGGTGATGGCGTGCCTTACAACGAAACAGTTCTTTTTGCGCCATCAGCAGCTTACAAAGGCGGCATCTATTATATGTATTATTGCCAGCCCGACCGAGAATTTGCCGAAGGTGTGGCCGCCTCAGCAAGTCCAACAGGACCATTTACCGGCGGCGTGCCCATCGACCTGAAAGGTTACAACCAAATTGATCCGGACGTCTTTATTGATGATGATGGCACAGCTTATTATCTCTGGGGACAGTTCACCTTGAAAATGGCTGTAATGAAACCCAACATGACGGAGCTCAGGATGGAAACCGTCAAAGACAGCATCCTGACTGAAGGCGGACATCATTTTCATGAAGGCGCTTTCATGGCTAAAATCAATAACCTTTATTACCTGGTTTATGCTGATATCAGCCGCGGTGATATTCCTGCCTGTCTGGGTTATGCCACTTCAAAATCTCCTTTCGGCCCTTACGAATACAGAGGCGTGATTATTGACAATAACCACTGTAACCCGCGCAACTGGAACAACCACGGCTCCATCGCCGAATTCAACGGGCAGTGGTATGTGTTTTACCATCGCTCAACCCACGGTTGCAACAAATTGCGCAAAGCCTGCGTGGAACCGATCACAATCCTGCCCGATGGCTCAATCCCTGAAGTGGAAATGACCTCCCAGGGTGCAGGACCTCCCTTAAAAGCCACCGTGCAAATCGAAGCCGAATGGGCCTGCATCCTCAACGGTAATTTGAGAATTGAGCAGTTTGAGCCAGACAACGAGCAGCTCACCAAAATTTTTAGCGGCGACAAAGCAGCCTGGAAATACATTGATTTTGGCGATGGCGTGGATAGCATCACCATCAGGATAAAACCCGGAGATAAGGGTGGAAAAATGGTGATTTCGCCCGACAAGCCATGGCATCAGCGCCTGGCATTGATCAAAATTAGTCCGGAGGCTAACGGTGAATGGCAAACCCATACTTTTCCTGTGGAATCAGCCACCGGCGTTCATGCACTCTGGATGCACTTTTACGGCGAAGATGGGGAGATGGTGGAAGTGGACTGGTTTTCATTCAGCAGGGTTGAATAATTAATACATAACAAAGCACAAATCTCAATAAACAAAAGACAAATAAACCGTAATGACCAACAACCAAATTTTTAAATCCATTCAGGCAACTGCCCGATTTAATTGTAATTAGCGTTATTATGAATCTATATGAAATTTTGGATTATAAAATTTTGATTTGGTTTTTGAAATTTATTTATCATCAGTTGGAACATCAAATGTTAATCCAAAAATATTGACCTTATGTTCACCCTCGGATTAGACCTCGGCAGCTCATCCATCAAAGCATCGGTGCTGGAAGTGGAGAGTGGTAAATGCGTTGGATCAGCCACATTTCCCGGGCATGAGATGGAGATCATGACTCCTGAGTCGGGACAGGCAGAGCAACATCCCGAAACCTGGTGGGTTTTTACCAGACGAGCCATCGACAAAGCAATAAAAGCAGGCAGAATCTCTGGAAAAAAGATCACCGCCATTGGGATCGCTTATCAGATGCATGGCTTGGTAGCAGTTGACAAAACCCTTGAGCCGGTGAGGCCTGCCATCATTTGGTGCGACAGCCGCGCAGTGGAAACCGGCAATCGCCTTTTTCGTAATGCCGGCGAGGAAAAATGCCTGTCACGTCTGCTCAACTCACCTGCAAATTTCACATTTTCAAAACTGGTGTGGGTGAAAGAACATGAACCGGAGGTTTTCAAAAAAATCCACCGAATCATGCTTCCCGGCGATTTTATAGCAATGAAATTAACAGGCGAAGTAAAAACAACCGCTTCAGGACTTTCCGAAGGAATCATGTGGGATTTCAGGGATAATAAGCCCGCGGAGTTTTTGTTCGAAGCAGGTGATATTGACCGATCCCTTGTGGCTGATATTGTTCCTGCTTTTGGTGAGCAGGGATATTTATTAAAAACGATTGCTGATGAACTTGGATTGCAGGCCGGCATCCCCGTGACTTACCGTGCCGGCGACCAGCCCAATAATGCCTTCTCGCTGAATGTGCTCAGCCCCGGCGAAATTGCTGCCACTGCCGGAACATCCGGTGTTGTTTATGGCGTAACCAACAAAGAAAACTATGACCCGCAACAGCGGGTAAACACATTTGCCCATGTGAACCACACCTCCGAAAATCCGCATTACGGCGTACTGCTCTGCATCAACGGAACAGGAATCTCAAATAGTTGGATCAGGAAAATCAGTGGTGCCGACGGATTTGAACAGATGAACCAACGGGCTTCAACCATTGCACCCGGTTCTGATGGCCTTATCTTCATTCCTTTTGGGAATGGTGCCGAGCGCATGCTGGGCAACCGCAATCCGGGAGCCGCCTTCTTCAACATTGACCTGAACCTCCACGGCCGGGCACATCTTTACCGCGCTGTTCAGGAGGGCATTGCCTGTGCTTTCAGGTACGGGATGGAGATCTTACAGCAGGGTGGCATCACCCGGAAAGTGATCAGAGCCGGCAACGCCAATATGTTCCTTAGCGGCCTGTTTTGCCAAACGCTCGCCACCATCTCCGGCGCTGAAATACAACTCTACGACACCGACGGAGCACTGGGAGCTGCCAGAGGTGCTGCTTTGGGTGCAGGATTTTATCAAAACCCCCGGCACTGTTTCAGTACAATGAAAATGCTGAAGGTGTTTCAACCCCAAATTGAATTAAAAAACCAACTTGATGAGGTGTTTGATAAATGGAATATTCATTTAAAAAAGATATTAACATGAGTACTTTCAAAGGAAGAAAAACCTGGTTCAACGGAATCGGAAAAATTATTTATGAAGGCCCGGAATCAAAGAATCCGCTGGCCTTTAGGTGGTACGACGAAAATCGTTTGGTTGGCGAAAAAACCCTGAAAGATCACCTGCGTTATGCCGTTGCCTACTGGCACTCGTTCTGTGGTGCGGGTGAAGATCCGTTCGGGCCGGGAACGCGCGTGTTTCAGTGGGATAATGTGCCCGACCCGCTCGACCGCGCCAAAAACAGGCTGGACGCCGCTTTTGAGTTTATCACCAAACTCGGCGTACCCTATTACTGTTTTCACGACACCGACCTGGTTGGTGATGGGAGCGTGTTTGAGATCGAAAAACGGCTTGAAAAGATCGTTCCCGAAGCCAAAGTCCTCCAGGAACAAACCGGTGTGAAACTGCTCTGGGGAACAGCCAACGTCTTCAGCAACCCACGTTATATGAACGGTGCAGCCACAAACCCAGATTTTTTGGTGCTAACCAATGCTGCCGTGCAGGTGAAAAACGCCATCGAAGCCACCATCGAACTGGGCGGATCAAATTACGTGTTTTGGGGTGGCAGGGAAGGGTACCTCTCACTGCACAATACCGATACCAAAAAGGAGGTTGAACACCTGGCGATGTTCCTCACGCTGGCCAGAGATCATGGACGGAAAAAGGGATTTGACGGAACCTATCTCATCGAGCCTAAACCGATGGAACCAACAAAGCACCAGTATGACCATGATGCCTCCACCGTGATCGGCTTCCTGCGTCATTTCGGACTGGATAAGGATTTCAAACTTAACATTGAGGTGAACCACGCCACACTGGCCGGCCATACCTTCGCGCACGAGATCAGGATGGCGGCTGACGCCGGACTCTTCGGCTCGGTGGATGCCAACAAAGGTGATTATCAAAACGGATGGGATACCGACGAGTTCCCTACGAACATCTACGAAGTCACCGAAGCCATGCTCGAAATCCTGCAGGCCGGAGGGTTCACCAACGGCGGTATCAACTTCGACGCCAAGCTGCGGCGCAACAGCACCGACCCCGAAGATCTGTTTATTGCTCACATTTCGGGTATGGATACTTTCGCGCGGGCGCTTATCATCGCTGACAAAATAATGAAAGAAAGCGACTACCTGAAAATGAAAAAGGAGCGTTACGCCTGTTTTGAAAATGGCATGGGAAAGTTGTTTGAACAGGGAAAGCTTTCACTGGAAGGGCTCAGGGATTTTGCCTTCAAAGGTGGTGAACCGGAAATGAAAAGTGGCAAACAGGAGATGCTCGAGCAGTTGATTGGGTGGTATATTTGAGATGGAGTGGTGGAGTGGTGGAGTGGTGGAGTATTGGAGTATTGGAGTATTGGAGTATTGGAGTATTGGAGTATTGGAGTAATGGAGTAATGGAGTAATGGAGATATTTTTATATCAGATATCAGATGTATTATGTTTGATGTTTGATTTGGTTGGGGGAATGAGGGCTGAAGGATATTTTCTTCGGGATAGTGATGGATCAGGATGCCCGGATCAGGCAAAACAGGTCATGATCAATTGAAATGTGATGTTAAATTTATTCTTTTATCAACAAAAAACATGGGAAAAACCAACAAACGTTTTGTGTTCCGTCTGACGCTGGTGGCTACGCTGGGCGGACTGCTTTTTGGCTACGACACCGCTGTGATCTCCGGTACGGTGGGGTCGCTGGAAAATTTTTTTATCGCTCCTGCGTCACTTTTCGAAACTGCGGCCAACACACGGCTGGGCTTTGTGGTGTCGAGTGCGCTGATAGGCTGCATAATCGGCGGGCTGCTGGGCGGGTCGGTAAGTCTGCACCTGGGCAGGCGTCGCGGACTGATGCTCGCTGCGCTGCTGTTTCTAATTTCGGCGCTCGGATCGGCCATGCCCGAAATGTTTTTCAGGCCAATCGGAGAAGGCGACCACACCTTTGTGACGCAGTTTGTGATCTACCGCATACTGGGCGGTATAGGTGTGGGGCTGGCCTCCATGCTTTCACCCATGTACATCGCCGAGGTGGCGCCGCCTGCCATCCGTGGCAGGCTTGTGTCGTGGAACCAGTTTGCCATCATCTTCGGGATGCTGGTGGTCTATTTTGTCAACTATTTCATCGCCCGGCAGGGCAACGACACCTGGCTCCACCTGACCGGCTGGCGCTGGATGTTTGTCTCGGAGGTGATTCCGGCAAGTCTGTTCTTTGTCCTGCTGCTCTTCATCCCCGAAACACCGCGCTATCTTGTGATTAAACGACAACCCGAAAAAGCACTTGCCGTTTTACAAAAAATCAACGGCGCCGAAATAGCGCGGGAAATCCTCGCAGAGATTCAATCCACCATCGTTAACCACTCCGCCAAACTTTTCTCTTACGGATTTTTGGTGATTATCATCGGCATTATGCTTTCGGTTTTTCAGCAGTTTGTAGGCATCAACGTGGTGCTTTATTACGCCCCCGAAATTTTCCGCAACATGGGATCAGGAACCGATTACGCTTTGCTGCAGACCATCATCGTGGGCGTCATCAATCTCACCTTCACCGTAGTGGCCATCATGACGGTAGACAAGTTTGGGCGCAAGCCGTTGCAGATCATCGGTGCGCTTGGCATGGCCATGTTCATGTTTGCGTTGGGTTTCACCTTTTATTTCCACAAGCTGGGAATGGCCGCACTGATTTTTATGCTGGGCTATGTGGCCTGTTTTGCTGTGTCGTGGGGGCCGGTGGTATGGGTGTTGCTGTCAGAGATATTTCCCAACAATATCCGTGGACGCGCTATGGCCGTGGCTGTAGCTGCTCAATGGGTTTCCAACTACATCATTTCCTCTACCTTTCCCATTCTCGACAAATCTTCCTGGCTCATCGAAAAATTCAGCCACGGCTTTGCCTACTGGATTTACGGTGCCATGGCGCTGCTTGCTGCCTGGTTTATGTGGCGCTTCGTCCCCGAAACCAAAGGCAAATCGCTGGAGGAGCTGGAAAGGGTGTGGAAATAAGCATGACCGCCGGGCGGAAATCCTGCCCGGTTTGCAAACGCCTTAGCGAAGACAGTCGTATGCAATACTGCTCTCACATTGGATAATTTGCAACTATCCACCACCATATTATTTTATTTAATTGCAGAATCATTGGTGTCACAGCGGAAATTGTACTTCTGCATAGCTTCATGGGTCAGTATCACCAGAATATCCAAAATACCGCTGCCACATCAGTTTCGGACAATTTTAGCGGAACAACAAATCAAAACATTGAAGCAGAAAAAATAAGGCCAGCCAAAAAGTACCTGTGTATTGTTGCACCTAAAAGTTTTAAACTAATAAAATAGATAGTAATAAAATATTTGCTTAAACTCGTTCATATTGATTTTTTTATAATATTTGCAATATCAACAAAGCATATTAATTATCTCAAACTCGAAAGTAATTAATTCAATATCAAATATTTATTCATTTTAAAACAAAAAATTATGGAATGGTATTTAAAAGTCCTTAGAAATTATGCCAACTTTAGTGGCAGAGCCAGAAGAAAGGAGTACTGGATGTTTGCTCTATTAAACTTCATATTTACCATTATCGCAATGATAATGGACAATGTGCTGGGGATCAATTACGGTATGGACATTTTCTATGGGCCTCTTTACACGATTTATGCATTGGCTGTCATTATCCCTTCGCTGGCAGTGCTGGTGCGCAGGCTGCATGATGTGGGCAAAAGTGGCTGGTGGTTTTTTATTTCACTTATCCCAATTGTAGGAGCTATCTGGCTTCTTGTATTGACTGTTACGGATAGTGAGTCTGGTGAAAACCAATGGGGGCCAAATCCAAAAGATGTATCTTCAAATTATTTCCATGATGACACCCTTGATGGGGACATCATGCAGAAATCCTGATTTTTTTTACAGATTAAATTTATAAATCCGGTTTTTTAGCCTTGCGCCTGAATGGCTGTGATTACAACGGTATTCACAATATCTTTAACCAGGCAGCCTCGGCTGAGATCGTTTACAGGCTTGTTTAAACCCTGCAATATCGGGCCAATGGCTACGGCATTTGCAGCACGTTGTACAGCCTTGTAGGTATTGTTACCAGTATTGAGATCAGGGAAAATAAAAACAGTTGCCCTTCCGGCAACATCACTATCAGGCATTTTCTGTTTTGCAACCGATGGTTCAATGGCTGCATCATATTGAATTGGGCCTTCAATTTTCAGGTCGGGTCGGCGCTCGCGGGCAATCTGGGTTGCTTTGCGCACTTTTTCAACATCCGCGCCCTTTCCTGATTCGCCGGTTGAATAGCTAAGCATGGCAATGCGAGGCTCTATCCCAAAATTTATTGCTGTTTCGGCAGAACTGATGGCAATATCGGCAAGCTCCTCGGAATTGGGATTGGGATTTACGGCACAATCGCCATAAACCAAAACGCGATCATTGAAACACATCAAAAACGAACTCGACACAATAGAAACTCCCGGCTTGGTTTTCACGAACTCGAAAGCGGGTCGAATGGTGTGCTGGGTGGTGTGAGCCGCTCCCGAAACCATTCCATCGGCATGGCCTTTATGCACCATCATAGTACCCAGATAGCTCACATCAAACATAAGTTCGTAGGCTTGCTCTTTTGTAATACCCTTATGTTTTCGCAGTTTGAAATATTCCGCAGCATATTCATGAACCAAATCATTGTCGTAAGGGTCGATAATATTAACACCTGTCAAATTTAACTGCAAGGATTTTGCACGTTTTAAGATGTCATTTTCATTACCCAGCAAGGTAACATCCACAACATTTCGTTTGAGCAGAATTTCAGTTGCACGAAGTATTCGTTCGTCTTCTGCTTCGGGAAGCACAATATGTTTCCGATTGGCTCGTGCGCGTTCAAATAGCTCATATTCAAACATCACAGGCGTAACCACTTCTGAGCTTGTTATTCTAAGAATCTGGCCTAAAATATCGATATCCACATTAGCTTCAAAATGGCTGAGCGCTGTGGTGATTCTTCGTTCGTTTTCGGGTGTCAGCACCGGATGGATTTTGCTCACAGCCATAGCAGTTTCGTAGGTGTCGGTATTTACTCCGTAAACAGCCAGCGGAATCTGCCGGATACCTTCCATCAATCGGGCTAACTGGGGACTGGGCTTGATGCCTCCTGTAAGGAGAATTCCCGAGATTTTCGGGAAATTATCTGCCATCATGCTCATGAGTAAACCAATTAATATATCGGTACGATCCCCGGGGGTGATTACCAGAATTCTATCGTTTATATTTTCGAGGATATGTTCCAGATTCATGGCGGCAACCTTGAAATCCATGATGTCGTAATTCAGGGCTTCGTTGTTGCCATAAATATGTTTTGCTTTTATTGCCCGGACAACCTGACGCATGGTAAGCTTTTGAAGAATGCTTTTTTCGGGCAGTGCGAAATTTATCTCTTCAGGTTTCCCAAACTTTTCCAGCAAACCTTTAATGGCAGTAAGTTCATTTTCATCAACCCTGTTGATGCAGGTGCCAATCTGTTTACATTTCTCGTTGGCAAGTGTATCTCTCACAATATGCATACTTTCGCCAATCTCAATGATGGTTTTTCCATGTCCATTCAAAACAGCCAAAATTGGAGCCCCCAGGTTGTTGGCAAAACGGGCATTCATGTCGAACTCAAAAGAAACCAGTGTGCCTCTGAAATCAGTGCCTTCGATAAGGATGAAATCACATTCTCTTTCCAGGTTTTTATATTTGTTTAAAACACCTGTCAGAAGGGAATCCTGGTCGCCGCTTTGAAAGAATTCAAGTGCCTGACTGCTGGTCATACCATACATGTCGCTGTATTTGAAAGGCAATTTGTATCGTTCAGCAATCAATTTTACGTGGGTATCCATATCTTCATCACTCCTGACAATTGGACGGAAAAATCCAATTTTTTTCACATGGCGTGATAGTAATTCCATAAAGCCCATTGCAATGAGTGATTTTCCGGCTTGTGATTCAGAAGCAGCGATATAAAGGTTGTTCGACATTTTAAGTGTTGGCTAAAAATATTAACTATTTCATTTTGGTTTGCAAAATAACAATGAATATTTAACTCACAAGGGTATTCAATTTTAAATTTCCATGAACATTGGGCACAGTTTGAATTTGTAATGCACAGTATAATGGTCAGACCGGGGGACAATTCTATCGATGTGTTAATATCTTAACATTGATTTAATACCAGCATTATTTTCATTGAAGGAAGCACTAAACAATCATCGGCACAATATTTAATATACAGTAAATCAGCACTATTGGACAATTTAACAGTTTTTTCACAATTATTTTTTTGGTCAGCAATAAAATTATTCCCTTTCTTTGCAGGCATAAAGATCGAATATCTTTCCTCATAAAAAGGTGTTTGATTTATAAAGAAGAGTGGAGAGACCAGGCTCTGTGAAGCTCTAGCAACCTACCAACAAAAGCAAGGTGCTAATACCTGATCCCGTTCCGATAGCTATCGGGATCTGGAGATTATAAACTAAACACGTAAAATCATGACAAAGTTAAGTTTACAAAAGGAGCATCACAAAAATCAACTTGCAAAAGAGGATTTTAAAATGCATTTTTCCCCTCGTTTAATTTGCGCTGAATACACCTCTATGTGTATGCAAATGCAGGATTAAACCTGCAATTCAACATCCGTTTCCATACTTTTTTCGGATTCCAACATTTGGTGCGACAATGCTTCGCATGCAAGGCAAAAAGTATTTCCATTTTATGTTTCTAATCATTGATTAAAAAATTTATGTCGAATAAAATCGTAGTAAAATTTGGAGGGTCAAACCTCAAAGACAGCCAGGATTATTCAAGACTGGCAGGGATAGTAAAGTCATATAACCAGCCTTTGGTCATCGTGGTTTCTGCATATTTTGGACTAACAAACAGGATTATTGCGGCGCTGGAAAAAGCTCCAGAAAACCGGCAGGCCATCGAAATATTTATCGATGATCTCTACAAACTAAAAGCAACACTTGTCAAAGAAAATATCCATTCGGAAACACAGCGGAAGAATGCCCTCAGTGAACTTAACGAGCGGATTGACAAACTACATCAACTATTGAAAAGCATCCACTTCATTGGTGAAATACCGGATTTCTTATATGATCAGGTATTGAGTGTCGGCGAAAAGCTGAACTCTTTGCTAATTTCATCCATACTCAAGGATCGTGACTTTGATTGCGAGGAAGCGCTTCCGGAGGATATCGGGCTTTATACCGACGGCCTGTTTGGTTTATCTTCTACAAATTTTGAAAAATCAGCAGAGGTAGTAAAAGAGAATCTTAAAAATGATAGCATTTATGTTGTACCAGGATTTTATGGCATTTCGGATGAAGGCAAGATCACGCTTTTTGGCCGTGGAGGCAGCGATTATACAGCAGCTTCGATAGCCAGGTGTATCGGAGCACAATCGGTGGATGTGTGGAAGGATGTGCGAGGATTTCTATCGGCAGATCCAAAAATTGTGGAAAACACAAATCCCATTAAACTCCTGAGTTATGATGAGGCCGCAGAACTGGCTTACTTCGGGGCAAGAATTTTACACCCCGAAACGGTGAGCCCCATTAAGCCGTTGAAAATACCACTCAGAATTATGGATGTGGAAAATTTCGAAGATGAAATCATTCCGGCAACTGTTATCAACGGGCATACCAAACAGCATGCTGAGATTATAAAAAGCATAACCTATAGCGACGATTTTGGCATTTTGAGATTGCATGGTGCCGGTGTGGGTGCAAGGCCGGGCATTTTGGCAGAAGCTACCCACAGGCTGGAAGAAGAAAAAGTGAACATCAAATCGGTGATTACCTCGCAAACCAGCATCAACATTCTACTGTCGAAAACCGATCTTGAAAAAGCTTTCCGTAGTATGACCAAATCACCATTGAAATCGGTGAACAAGATTAGCAGGAAAGAAGATATTTCGGTGATTGCAGCTGTGGGCGATGGTTTGTACCATGAGCCGGGTGTGATGGCTAAAATTTTGGGAGCCATAGCTTCAAAAAATATAAACCTCCAAACCATTGTGATGGGAGCCTCGGCAGTTTCGGCCTATTTGATTGTTGCACAGGACGACAGGAACGCCGCCGTCAGAACTATTCATGAGTCGCTTTTTGAAAAGAAGGAAGCGGTGGGCAGTCTGTAGAAGACAGTAACGATTACCAAATAAGAATTAATCCCGCAAAAGCGGGACTTTCCCGAAGTTTCGGGACTAAGCAAAATAACGGATAACTAATAGCAAATAACTTTAAAAACCATGAGCAAACAACATTTTGAAACATTGCAAGTACACGCAGGGCATACCCCTGACAGCGATACCCTTTCGAGGGCCGTACCTATTTACCAAACCACATCCTATGTTTTTAAAAACTCGGAACATGGTGCAAAACTTTTTAACCTGGAGGAATTTGGAAACATTTACACCCGGATTATGAATCCAACCACTGATGTTTTTGAGCAAAGGATTGCTGCCCTTGAGGGTGGCGTTGCAGCTTTGGGCGTGGCCTCGGGCCATGCAGCGCAGTTTATTGCACTCAACAACATCCTGAGGCAGGGTGATAATTTTGTTACCTCGCCATTTCTGTACGGAGGATCGTACAACCAGTTTAAGGTATCGTTTAAAAATCTGGGTGTGGATGCGCGCTTTGCAAAAAGCCTTGACCCAAAAGACTTTGAGGGTCTGATAGATGAAAACACAAAAGCCCTGTATCTTGAAACTATCGGAAACCCCGGTTTTGTAGTGCCAGATTTTAAAGCATTCTCTACACTGGCCAAAAAGTATGATTTGCCCATTATCGTGGACAACACCTTTGCGGGCGGCGGCTACCTGTGCAAACCCTTAGAGCATGGAGCCCACATTGTGGTGGAATCGGCCACAAAGTGGATTGGCGGACACGGTTCGAGCATTGGTGGTGTGATTGTGGATGGTGGAAACTATAATTGGGGCAACGGGAAATATCCTCAATTTTCTGAACCTTCGGAGGGCTATCACGGACTGAACTTCTGGGAAACTTTCGGCGCTGATTCACCTTTCGGGAATATTGCTTTCATAATCAGGGCAAGGGTTGAAGGCCTCCGCGATTTCGGGCCGAGCATCAGCCCCTTCAATTCATTCCAGCTGATTCAGGGCATTGAAACACTTTCGCTGCGCATGGAACGCCACTGCGAAAATACGCTGGCACTGGCCAAATGGCTTGATAAGCATCAAGAGGTAGAGCAGGTGAATTATCCCGGCCTGAAGGATAATCCAAATCATGAGACGGCATCAAAATACTTAACAAACGGATTTGGTGGCGTGCTATCCTTCGTGATAAAGGGCGGAAAAGACCGGACAGCCAGGTTTGTGGAGAGCCTTAAAATTGTTAGCCACCTGGCCAATGTGGGTGACGTCCGCACCCTGATCATTCAGCCTGCCGCAACCACGCACCAACAGTTATCGGCCGAGGACCAATTGGCAGCAGGAGTATTACCTTCGTTGCTGAGAGTATCGGTGGGCATAGAGCATATTGATGATATAATTGCTGATTTTGAGCAGGCGTTTGAGAGGATAGAAGGGAGAGGTTAGAGGTTAGAGGTTAGAGGTTGGAGGTTGGAGTGATGGTGTGATGGAGTGATGGAGTAATGGAGTAATGGAGTAATGGAGTAATGGAGTAATGGAGTAATGGAGTAATGGAGTGTAGGAGTGATGGAATGGATGAGTATAGTTGATAAGATGAATAATAGAAAAGACCATTATAAAACTCAAAGAATATTTTTATCCTCAAAAATTGTAAGTTCAGTGACTAATAGAAGAGACCATAATAAAACTCAAAGACTTCTGATATTTAGTCTTTTACAGACTGATTTCATGATTTGTCGTTACATTAAAAATGCTGTGAACGAAGAGAAATAACGGCTATTGACTGAGGATCGCAGCAGGGATTGGAGCGATATCGTGGCGCAGCGGAATGTAAGTTGTTGTTGGCGGGTGGTGGCTGACGGATCCCGCACGTGCGGGACCCGTACCGCTTTCAAAAACAAACCTTTCCGCAAGACACATAAAGCGGAAAGCCCGTGGCTGCCCAAAAAGAAGTTAGTGAATAGAAGTT
>JAIOZV010000012.1 GCA_021740425.1 Bacteroidales bacterium
AAGATAATGATCAGTATAAGTCCCAAATTGCTGCTTAGCCTGTATTTAGCTGAAAAACATCACTTAAACGTAAATATATCTTTTAGATCACATAAAATTATGCTGATTTAACAGGCAGTCTGGAAGTGGGAAACTTTAACTATTAAAAACAGGATGCTTTAGCATTAAAAGGATTTACCCAAAAAAAAAAAAACCGGAAACACGAGTCAAAGCATAAGCATTTTTGACAGTTGTTTCCGGGGTGATGGTGCTTAGTATTATTTATTTTATTGAATAATAATTTTCTCTTCGAATACTGCTGAACTTGTTGTAATCTTCAAAGTATATAAGCCGGCAGACAGACGGGTCAGATCAATTTGAAGGCCATCGGTAAGCAGACCTGCATCATTTTTCTGAGCGTAAACAAGGCTCCCCTGATTATCCGAAATCGTGATGCTAACCATATCAAAATCGGGTGGAACGTTAACATTTATCATTCCGTTTGTTGGATTTGGGAAAACCTGAATAAGCTTCTCCTGATTTGAATTTCCGGAAAAAATACCTGTTGATTTCAGGTTTAATGAAGACAATCCATCAGTAACAAAAAACTGTGCATGGGGCATGTCCTCATCAAAAGAAACATCAAGGCCAATGGTTTCACCGGTTTTAGCAATAAAAGCTTTAATGTAAATTTGCTCTTCATTAGTAAAACCATCTTTTTCTCCGGTAAAAATATCATCGGCAAAAGCTGTCAGGGCGTAATGATGCATCTCCGCCAGCGGAACCATTCCAAAGCAAACGCCATTTGCATCGAAAGCACCCAGATAATCACCAGAAGTTAACCCTGCTGCTTTAATGACGTTATCAGGAACATGAATCAAGTGTGAATTACCGGTAGGTGTTGGATTATTCCAGCTTGTGTTGTTGATGGGTTTTACCCGTGCAGTGACCACAGCAGCAAGGCCTTCACACGCCGGAAAGGCTATGGTTGATGGTTCGTTCTGCCTGATAAGATAAGCATTGCCCGGCAACAAGGCATTTAATGTTGAGACTGATTTTTCGGGCCAGTAAACTCCCGTCCCTGCAATTTCTTTAATAATTATTGGCTCAGGAACTTCCGGCAATCCAAAAAGATCAGAAATGTTCACAGAACATTCACTCCAACAGGGCAGGATGCTCCAGCCGGCGGGAACTGAAAGTGTTGCAGGTTTTCTCATCCAGCCCGGATATTCGAAATAGATCTCACTGCCGGCCTTAATTTTATAGCCCGGGCTATTTTCCCATTGCCCAAGTGTGTTTATGTTTTCACCGGGCATATAAAAACCATTCAGCGATGATAAGATTACAAAATCATCTTCGTAAGACACTAAAACTTCACTTGCGTCCCGATTGATATAAAAAGGACTTGAAATGCCGCTCCAGCCCTGGAGTAAGTTAAAATAATTTGTATGGATGGGTTTTACCTCAAAATCAAATATTTCATTCTCATCGGGCAGAACTTCGGTACCTACACCCAACGTCCAGAACCCAGGCTGGTCAACGTTAAGGTTATAAAAACCTGCAGGAACCGAACCAAAGTCGTAAGTCCCGTCAAAGCCGGTGGTAACTGAATAACCTAATTCATTATTATAAATTTCGATGCCTGTCTGTGGCGCATCAAAATCCCAGTTGTAAACAGTTCCCTGGAGTGAGCCATAAGCTTCACCCTCTACAACAAATACAGTATAGTCGTGTACTTCGCCCCATTCCACTTGTCCACAAGGATCATCAAACGGCTCGTTATAATTTGCTCTAACCCGCATTCTATGTTCACCTGGCTCGCATTGTTCAGGAATAAACATCGAGAAATAATACAAATCATAAGCAGTTTCCACATACTCGTTATCAAGAATAAGCTCTTCAAAATCAAATGTATTGTTATCATTAAAGTCGATCCAAATACAAATAAATTGAGAATTATAATTGCTTGAAACCTCCACACCTGTTTCCTGGCCACAAGTTAATACGGTCGCCATAAAAGTAAAGTCGCCATATCCATTTGGGCTGCAGCCCGATTGCGGATGGTATATTTGCTCAAAGTAAAAATCTTCGATACCATCTCCATAATCACAGCCTTGATAAAAAAGGGATTCCGTGCAATAATCATCAGGAATGGGTGCTTGCACATTCATTGTGTAATCTTCAACTTCACCATATTCCTGTGGGTCGCAAGGGGCAAAAGTATCTATTCCATACACAGTTCTTATCCTGAACCGGTGCTCTCCGGGAGGGGTACTTTCCGGGATAAAAATTGAAGTACTTACCAATTCATTTGCAAAGTCGATCATTAAATGATCCACTAATTTTTCATCATCTTCAAAAAACATATTGTCATTGAAATCAACCCAGACAGAAACATACTGATCATCAAAACCAACCTCGAGTGTAAGGTCGTAAAATTGTCCGGCCGTTACATCAGCAATCAGATATGTAAAATCGCCATAACCATTATCACTGCAACCCGAGCTGCTATTATTAAGGTTAGCCAAATCAACATAATCGAAGTAGTCCCCATATGTGCACCCAGTCGAATATAAATTATAGGTACAATAATCCCCTTCCCATAACTGCACCGCACCATTTATAATTAGCGGAATGATAGGCGTACCATCCGGTTGAGTTATGCTGTGTTCGCTAATATTAAACTGTAAAGTACTAAAATCAGGTGGAGTTTCATTTGCAATGAAATTTACGGTAAACAAGCGCCCGTTGCCATCAGGCCCGGGAGGTGTTAATCCTGAAGTTTCCTGCCTGAAGTAGAAATATCCGTTGGGATCGGTTTCAAACCAGAAAGGCATAATTGTACGCCCGGTAGAGTATATGAAATCACCGATTTCATAACCTGCATAATCGAAATAATCTGGCTCATAGCTGCACGTAATTTCATAAGAGGCAAGATTGGTAACGTTTTCAATATAAAAATCTACTGAGAATTCCTGACCGGGAATCACATTCCATTCAGAAGGAATGACCTTTAAGATGCTTTGAGTGCTTGTTGCATTTAACACAGCCTGATAAGCATCCAATCGCCCCCACCCTGATTGATCATCAAAACCCGGGTTATAAATATCAACACAGGACATTTGCATTTTTGAGCGTATCTGTGCATTGGTAAGATCAGGGTTTTGCGAAAGCATGAGGGCAGCAACACCGGCTGCGTGTGGGCAAGCCGAAGATGTTCCATTAAAAAAAGGATAATAATCACCAGGGTCATAGCCATCGCTTCCTGTAATATCTGTTGAATAGTTTCTGGTGCCTGGAGCCAATAAGTCCAAATCTGCGCCATAATTACTACCCCACCAATATTCTCCGTCGCAACTCTCAGGATTCTTTCGCTCTCCGCATGGGCTGAGAGCCCCTACACAAATCGTGTTTGCCATTGAGCCGGGATAGGATGGAAAAAGCCCCAGATCGTTATTGCTGTTTCCGGAAGAGGCGAACAAGGTTACGCCCAGTCCATAAGCATAGTCAACAGCATTTTCAAGTGTTGAAGAGTAGGATGAACCGCCAATACTCATACTAATAATATGGGCACCTTCATCGGCAGCCCAAATTATACCACTGGCAATATCGACCCATGATCCGGAATTGTTGTAGAGCACTTTCACGGGCATTATTTTAACTCCCCATGATATCCCTGAAACTCCTAAACTATTATTACCTGATGCCCCCACTATGCCTGCACAATTGGTTCCGTGGGCACCACTGTTTTCACCGGGTATTGGATTCGGATCATTGTCGTCAAAGGAAAAGTCATATCCAGGCACTAAACGTCCTGCAAATTCAGGATGATCAGTATCTACACCCGAGTCGAGGATGCAAACAGTTACATCACCACCCCCTGTTTGAACGTCCCAGGCCTGCTCCAGATTCAGATCAACGCCGGGAGTTCCAACAAGGTTTCCGGTACCCGACTGGATAGCCTGCCCTGTATTATTCAGTGCCCATTGCTGCGGGAAAAGCGGATCGTTTGGAACAGCGGTTGTGGTGGCAAGGTAATTGGGCTCGGCAATCTCAATTTCGCTTAAATTGCTGAGCCTTACAAGCGCATCCTTTAGATCTGTTTCAGACACAAAATCAAGAACAAAATACGATTTTAACCCAAATTCAGATTTTACATTCATGTGCTTATCCTGATTCCTGACAAACAAAGGCTTCAGCGATTTGACCGACAATTCTGATAAAACTACATTCACAGCACTTGAACTGGTTTGCATACTCTTATCAGAAACTGAAACAGCCGTACTGAATTTTAAAATTAGCTGATTGGGAACATGCTGAGCTTTTGAGAGCATATTTTGATGATAGGCCGTAAGTTCACTTTTTGAACTGTTTTTGCTCACAATTTGACCATGTGCTACCGACATCCCAAATAAAAATAGTAATAAATAAAGTGTAAATATTCTCATGATTTTAATGGTTTAATTCGTTTATAAGTAAATAAGTTACTAAATACCGGATAAAACCAATATCAATTTGTTAAGCAAATGTTAATTGCATCAATATGAATGATAAAAAAGATTAAATCGGCAAGTATTGGAGGATAACAGAGTAAAATGATGATGGATTGTTCCTTCAAAAAAAACATTAATTTATTCTACCTGATGAAATTTTTCGTTTATAAAATTGTTAAACACAGCATCAAATCAGATAATTAAATGTCATTAATATTAAAATTATTTAAGAATCGGATTACTTAAATCCGTTTATTCACAAGGGCAAAGCATCGTTAAAGTTTGTTAAACAAAAAAAAACCGGTTTTTTTGAACTATCAGATTTTTGTTCTTTTGCAAGCCGTTAAAAAAAAACATGGAAGCTTATGGATATTGTAGTAGAAAACTTGACAAAAATTTATGGCACCCAACGCGCTGTTGACAACATTTCATTTCGTGTCAACACCGGAGAGGTACTGGGTTTTCTGGGTCCCAACGGAGCCGGGAAAACCACCACCATGAAGGCCATCACCACCTATCTCTACCCCAACGAAGGTGATGTAAAAGTTGGGGAATTTTCGATTCTGAAGCAACCTGAGGAGATTAAGAAAAGAATCGGGTACCTTCCCGAAAGCAATCCTTTGTATCAGGAAATGCCCATTATTGATTACCTCGAATTTGTAGCAAATTTGCAAGGAATCGAAAAATCCCGTATCAGGGAACGCATTCTTGAAATGGTTAAACTTTGTGGCCTGGAGGGCGAAAAGCACAAGAAAATCGCGGAACTTTCAAAGGGTTATAAGCAACGTGTAGGCTTAGCCCAGGCACTGATTCATGATCCTGAAGTGCTGATCCTCGATGAGCCTACCTCAGGCCTTGACCCCAACCAGATCGTTGAGATCAGGGAACTGATCAAAAACATCGGGCGCGAAAAAACAGTCATCCTGAGTTCTCACATCCTGGCAGAAGTTGAAGCTACCTGCGACAGGATTTTGATTATCAACAAAGGGAAAATTGTTGCTGACGGTACCGCCGAATCACTCAGAAAGCATGCACAGGGAAAGGAAATTGTGAAAGTTGGTGTAGATGTGGAAGGTCAGGATGTTTCAACTGACGACATCTTTGCAAAACTACAATCCATCCAAACCGTTGAAATGGTGGATATCGTTCACCGGGAGGAGAATACTTTCGATGTGCAGAGCAAGGAAGGTGCTTCATCACTCAAGGCCATTTTCCGAATGTGCGTTTCTAACGGATGGACACTCACTGAGCTTTCGCCGGTTGAAACCAAACTCGAAGATGTTTTCAGAGAGCTCACCATAAAATAAGCAACACTTGCTTAAGGAAACAAAATTTTTAATCAAATTATACAACAAAAATCAACGATAAAATGAAGCAGATTTGGGTTATTAGTAAAAGAGAGTTGCAATCGTTTTTCGATTCGCTGACTGCTTACATCATGCTTATTGCATTTTTGGGATTCAGCGGACTATTTACCTGGCTTTACGGAAGCGACATATTCTTTGTAAAACAAGCCAGTTTGCAGGCATTTTTTGGTGTAGCTTACTGGACACTGTTTTTCTTTATTCCGGCTCTTACCATGCGCCAGTTTGCCGAAGAAAACAAAACCGGCACCATCGAACTGCTGCTTACCCGTCCGGTAAACGACTGGCAGGTGGTGATTGGAAAATTTCTTGCAACACTACTGTTAATTGTTATCGCCCTGGCATTTACCATCCCATACTACATTACGGTAGCCAACCTCGGAAACATTGATCATGGGGCAACCATCACCGGATACCTTGGCTTAATATTAATTAGTGCATCCTATGTGAGTATCGGTATTTTTACCAGCAGCATTTCCAATAATCAAATTGTTGGATTTCTATTGGCGCTGGCTATCGGTATTTTATTCCACTTTTTATTCTCATTCCTGGCGCAGGGTGCCGGAGGAATTTTTAGTGATGTTCTTTACTATTTAAGCATTAGCACACACTTCGAATCGATTTCGCGTGGTGTTATCGATAGTAAGGATATCATCTTCTTCTTCTCGATTATTTTTATCGGACTTGTGAGTACTGAGGCTGTACTTCAAAAAAACAGGAGTTAATAACAAATCAAAAGAAAGATTGAATTATGAGAAATAAAAAATCAATAGCATCACAATTAATTTTGATCGTGGTTGCATTGGTTCTTATCAATGTGTTGTCGGAGAAATATTTTCTACGCCTCGATTTTACCGAGGATAAGGTGTACACATTAAGCAAAGCAACCAAAGACATTTTAAAATCGCTCGATGAACCTGTTACTGTTACAGCCTATTTTACAAGGGGAAGTCAGCAACAAATCGAAAAAGCAAGACAGGATTTTAAAGACATGCTCATCGAATATTCAAACGTATCGAAAGGTATGTTAAACTATGAATTCCTGAATCCCAACGAAGACCCGCAGGTTGAGCAAGAGGCCATGCAGGCAGGAATTCAGCCCCTCGTAATCAGCGTTAGAGAAAAGGATCAGGTGAAGCAGCAAAAAGTTTACCTCGGTGCAAAAATTACAATGGGCGAGCAAACAGATATTATTCCGGTTATGCAGCCCGGTGCAGCCATGGAATACGCACTTTCGTCATCCATAAAAAAACTGGCTGTTATCGACAAACCGAAAGTTGGCCTTCTGCAGGGACATGGCGAGCCCCCGATGAATGCTTATGCTCAGGCCGTTCAGCAATTGCAGGTTCTGTATGAGCTTCAGCCTGTCGATTTATCCACCCCTGACGTAAAACCTGAAGATTTCATCACCCTTGCCATTGTAGCTCCAACGGATTCGTTCCCCCAGGCCGATCTCAACAAACTGGATCAATACCTCGCACAAGGCGGAAATCTTTATATTGCCTTCAACCGATTTGAAGGAGATTTCCAGACCATGAGAGGAAACCTTACACAAACCAATTTAGGCCAATGGCTTGAACAAAAAGGCCTGAAGGTTGAAAACAACTGCGTTGTTGATGCAAGCGCCGGAACTGTTGGTGTAAGACAACAAACCGGATTTATGACCTTTACCCGTCAAATCCCTTTTCCTTACTGGCCATTGATCAGGAGCTTTGATAAAGATATGCCAATAACCAAAGGGCTTGAGCAGTTGATGCTGCAACTTGCAAGTACCATCAACTTTACAGGCGATACCTCATTAAGCTATAAGCCCTTCTTGCTCACTTCCGAAAAATCAGGAACTTTACCATTACCCGCATTCTTCAATGTACAAAAACAATGGGGTGAAAACGATTTCCCTCTTGGAAAATTAACAGTGGGTGCAATACTTGAAGGCCCAATTGCCGGATCAACACATTCAAGCATTGTGCTGATAGGTGATGGTGATTTCGCAATAAATGGCGAAGGCGAAGAAGCTCAGCAAAGGCAACCCGACAATGTTAGCCTTATGGTGAATGCCATCGACTTCCTTTCGGACGATACCGGGCTCATCGATTTAAGAACCAAGGAGGTTACTTCGAGGCCCCTTGATGAATTGGAAGAAGGCCGCAGCACCTGGCTCAAGTGGCTGAATTTTTCACTGCCGCTTATTCTTGTTGTACTTTATGGCATTGTAAGATCTCAAATCAGAAGAAGCAAACGTAAAAAAAGAATGGAGGAAGGTTATGTTTAAAAAACTCAACAGCAAAGTATTAATCATCATCCTGATTGTTCTTGCAGCAATTTATTATATTTCCACACTCTCCGATGATAAGGAAAGATCGTTCAGAAATGAAATTGTTGCGATTGACACAGCACAGGTCACAGACATTATCATCAATATTGCCAAGGAAGACCTTCAGATTTCACTCACAAAAACAGGAAACAATGAATGGGATGTCATGGCAAATGGAAACAGATATCCGGCAGACAAATCCATTGTGAAAAGTATTTTAGGCCAATACAGCCTAATGAAACCCAAACGGATTGCTGCCACTTCCAGCGAAAAATGGGATGCTTTTGAAGTTAGCGATTCCACAGGAACCCGGGTTACGCTTTTGGATAGTGATGAAGAACTTACTGATATTTATATTGGAAAATTTTCGTACACCCAACCTCCGCAAGGAGCTCAGCAAAACCAGTATCAGCAGCAGCGCGGCACCATGACTTCATTTGTAAGGATTGCCGAAGATAAAGATGTTTATGCGGTTGAAGGCTTCCTGAAAATGTCGTATCAAAGCGATGTTAATGCTTACAGAAACAAAAACCTGATCAATGTGAATAAAGACGATATTTCGAAATTGGAGTTTAAATATCCCGACCGTACCATTACACTGGCAAAAGAGGAAAACAAATGGATGATGAACGGTCAGCCGGCCGATTCGGCCAATACAGTGAAATATCTGAATAAAATCTACAGACTCAATAGTTCCAATTTTGTGGATCAATCCACCCAAAAGCTGAGCGATGCAACCTTTAAACTTTCGGTAGAAGGAAATAATTTTTCGCCTATCGAGGTTAGTGCTTTTCCTACTGCTGATACTACCATTAAGTTTGTGATATCATCATCGATAAATCCGGGGGCTGAGTTTGACGGCTCCAAGGCCAAGCTTTACGAAAAGGTTTTTGTTGATGAAACAGCCTTTTTGCCTGAAATAAAATAATATTTGAAGCCAGATTGAAACATGAAAAACCGGAGGATTTGATTCTCCGGTTTTTTTTATTGGATGAAATTATTTTAATTTACCCTTTCAAATTTTCAATTACAAGATCATTGGTGTCCGGATAAAAATAATTAGAAGCAATATCTGAAAAGTAGAATCCTCACTTCGTACGGAATGACAGTTAGTTACGTATTTTTAGCAGGTGTTGGTGGGATTTCTGGCGTTAAAAAAAACATTTATGATGTTTTTGGAAATACCATCAACACAACTTCACGCATGGAGAGCAATTCGGAACCCATGCGAATAAATGTGTCGGAAACAACCTACAATTTGCTTTCAGACAAATTCGAATTTTCACCTCACGAGCCCATGGAAATAAAAGGAAAAGGCCTGATGTTTATGTATTTTCTGGAACGGGGCGAATAATCACAGGCTACACATATTATCAGAACATCTACAATAATAAATAGATCGGGGCTTTTTCAATTTTAAATTAAATACGCAAATTATGTTTAGAAATTTTTTCTTTCTACTCAGCATCTTTTTGTTTTCAAACTCCATCTCTTCATTTTCGCAAACCTGCTCCTTCAGGCTCGATGCCGTTGATGGTTTAAACATAACACTCGATAGTTGCTGGAAATATCACCCCGGCGACGACACAACCTGGGCAGCCTTTGATTATCCTGATGAAAACTGGGATACCATCAGCACCATTTTGAAATTAAACCAGGTAGAGGAAAACTATTTTCCGGGTATTGGATGGTTCAGGCTGCATTTGTCCATCGATTCCAGTCTGATGGACAAAACTTACATCCTGCTCATGAGGCACAACGGAGCCTCAGAAGTTTATCACAATGGTGAACTTGTGGCAAGAAACGGCAAGCTGGGTTTAGGTTTTGAAGATAAAAGATACATTGACCCCATAAATATTCCTATTCCAATCTATCTAAACAATAATCAAGATCAGGTAATTGCTGTAAGATATGCCAACGAAGATGCTTCCGTGATTTACAAAAAGTACAAGCTTGCACCTGCAGGTTTTTCGTTAAATCTCACCGACAGATCAACCATAAATCAGGTGATGCTGGGGACCAACATCGGCATAAATGTAATTGTGCTTTTATTTACGATTTTCCTTGTTTTGGGTAGTTTGCACTTTCTTATTTTTCTGTTTTTCCCCGAAAACCAGTCCAATCTTTACTATGGCACATTTGCACTCTTTTTTGCATTAATTGTTCTGGCATCTTTTTTCCAGCAATCACCCATATTTACACCCTCATTTGTGATTTCATACGGATATTATATCGAAATGTTTACACCATTCGAATTTGTATTTCTTATGCTGTTGGTTTACAACTTATTTTACAGCAAAATTCACCCTTTTATCTGGGTTGTTGCAGGTGTTTCGGTGGGCATAACAGCACTTTCATTTTTTAATATTCCATGGAAAAATATTGTATTCGGCATCATGCTGGCTTTTACTTTTATCGAGATTTTCAGGGTGGTAATCAGGGCTATGATAAAAAAGCTAAATGGAGCATGGATTGTGGGAACCGGAATTCTTATATTTATTTTAATGGTGAGCACCATGATATTGCTGGCAATTTGGATGGGAAGCAATGTCGTGCAAGGATCCGGCCCATACGCCCTATTAATCTCATTCCTTATGATATTGGCCGTAATCAGCATTCCTCTATCCATGTCAGTTTATCTTGCCAGAGATTTTGCAATTACGAACAAAAATTTGAAGGTTCAACTTAACACAGTAAAAGTATTATCAGCCAAAACTATTGAGCAGGAAAAAGAAAAACAAAAAATCCTGTCAGGGCAAAAAGAAATCCTGGAACACCAGGTAAAAGAAAGAACCGCTGAACTGGAATCAGAAAAGGAGAAAACCGAACAATTGCTCCTGAATACTTTGCCCCTGAAAGTGGTGAATGAATTGAAATTAAACGGGATTTCAGAACCCGAAAGTTTCGAAAATGTAACCGTTTACTTTTCGGATATTGTAGGTTTTACAAACATCTCCACACAACTTGAACCTGCTGCTTTAATCGCAGAACTCAACGAAATGTTTACTGCTTTCGACGACATCATGGAGCGAAACCACTGCGAGCGGATCAAGACCATCGGAGATGCTTATCTTGCAGTGTGTGGCATGCCCGACAAGCACGAAAACCATGCTGAATTGATGGCAAAATCGGCCATCGAAATTTGCACTTACCTTGACCAACGGAACCAAAATTCCAAAATCCAGTGGCGAATAAGAATCGGGCTGCACAGCGGAAAAGTGGTGGGAGGCATTGTTGGCGTTAAAAAATATATTTATGATGTTTTCGGGGATACCATCAACACCACTTCCCGAATGGAAAGCAACTCCGAACCCATGCGCATCAATGTTTCCGAAACTACCTATCATTTACTTGCTGATAAATTTGAATTTACACCTCGTCAGCCCATGGAAATAAAAGGAAAAGGCCTGATGTGCATGTATTTTCTGGAAAGATAGCCGATTTTAGTCTGAAGCTTTTATTTTGCAAAAAATGGTTTACACTTTTTCTTACCGTGCCTTTATTTTGTAGAATCAGAACCCTTAATCCATAATTTGCAAAATCAATTAGTTATAACTTTTATGTTATAATCCAATGTTTCGACAATTCAAATTTCTTATGTCCATTTTTTCTCAGTGCTACTTTGTGTACTTATTGTCTTAGTGGTGAGATTTAATAGATTACCACTAAGGCCTCCCGATAGCCATCGGGAGGCATATAGGTTCACTAAAATATATTATTAACGACACTTAACCTATGAATAGTCAGGGGTTCTGAGCTTTCATTTTTTCTTGAAATGAAATACAACTTCCTTCCTGGCACATCGGCGTTTTTGGGATGAAACCATTAAACAATCTTACGACTTGGGCAACCTGGTTTATGGATTCAGCTTTTTAAATTCAAATTGCGGATAGCCGGTTTCACCCTCGCTGTTGAAATAACTCAGGAAGTGCAATTTATAGAAATCGCCCCCTGCATTTCTGATGATGTAGGTGTTTTCGGCCCGCACTGAATAGAATCCCTCTTCAAGGTTGTAATACTTCCAATCATGACCTATCCCATCGAGGGCATCCGTGAAAACGATGCCAAGTGCATCACTATATTCAAAATCTGAAAATGATTTTTCTCCTTCGTAGAGTGTTGCCCTTACTCCTGCCCTGTTGGTGATAACGCCGCGAACAAGATATGGATAAGGTTCGTCACCGGCAAAAAGCAGTGTGGTATATTGCCCGAAAAACAAATCCCAGTCCGGTGTCTGTGGCTGATAATTCACAACTCCACCTCCATTATTAAAGGTAAAACCAACAAAACCAACGGTTGGATCTTTTGGAATTGAAGTTGTAAAATCTTCAGTTCCATCAAGATTTGCGTGGCGGACGGTGTAAACTCCCGGCGAAAGTTTTTCGAATACTACTTTTTTATATCCCATCGAAATTCCTGTTTCATCTAAGCCGAGGTCGATAACATAAACATTTTGATGAAAAACTGTATCGTTGCCATTCACTTCGAACCATCTGCCAACAGCCGTTGAATCGAGGTTTCCTGTTGAGGGATCAAAATTCATGTCGAGTCCGGCCTGGGAAGTCACTTCATCAAAGTTTTTAGTCAGCGTATTGCCTGCTGTCATGAACAAGGCGGAATTTAGCAAGATATGCCAGCCATCGGCGGAAGCCTCAAAGGCAAGATCGTAATCGAAATTTGTTCCTGATTGCACTACTTTATTTGAACCCAGATCATAATACGCATTAAACAAATACTGCGATCCAAGTTCCACGCTTCCCACTTTAATGCCTTCAGGAATAGGGAGGGTTTCCATTTTTTCATCCTCTTCCAATTTATCCATGCAGGAAACGGAGGTGATGACCAGCATCATAAAAATAAAGATTCTTGAACTTATTTTGTCATTTAAATATTTCATCTGCAAATTACTTTGAAAGTTTGAACTTTAATCCGGCAAAAAATGACCGGCCCCAGGCAATGGGCATACTTGCACCTCCTGAACCGTGTACACTTCCTCCCCCACCCCCGGAGGTTTTAATATCCGTGATGTCGAACAGGTTTTTTGCACCGACTGAAAGCATGATCCTGTCGTTGAGGAAATTTTTACTCAAATTTAAATCAAGCATACTGTAACTTTCCTCGGTATATTTCTCAACCATGTCATCAGCAGTCAGCCTGTCGCGGGTAACCTCTCCGGTAAACTTATAAACCACTCCCAGTCTGATGCCTGTAAAACGATTATCGTATGCAGCATTGAGTGCAAATTCAGGATAATAATAATATCCGGGATCGGTTTCGGCCGACTCGGCGTAATTGTTATAAATACCGATGTAGGCCACACCAAAACCAAGACTAAAAACGCCTTTGTGACGGTAGGTAATGTTGATCCTTCCACCGTATGTTTTAAATTCATCGGCATTGGTATAAACCCACACTTCGGTAGTGTCGTTGTTATTACCAACCACGGTTTTGGGAAGCAGGTCTATTTTGTCTCTCATCGAATTATAAAAGAAATCTGGCTCAATTTTAAAAGCCACTTTTTCGGTTTGCCTATGAAATCCAAAACTCAATTGATAGCTGTTTGAATTTTCTGCTTTTAAGGAATCAGAACCATAGATTTTATGGTTGAGATCCACAAAATCAAGGTAGAGTTCCTTAAGTGAAGGAGCCCTGAAGCCACGGCCGTAGGATGCTCTTGCAGTCCATTTCTCGCTAATTTGATAAAGCACATTGATCGAAGGTGTGAGCGGGGCATCGTATTTTGAATTGTAGGCAATGCGCAATCCGGGCTGAAGGGTTAAATTTTGCCAGGGACGATATTTCACACTTCCAAAAACGGCATAGTCCTGAATTCCTGCAGAACCCCCGTCAATTTTAGCTCCCTCCCCATTTTCGATATTTATATCGAAACCTGTTTGGTAATTAAAGGTTACGGTATCCATCCTAAACCGGCTTAATGTTCCTCTGAAGGTCCATGAGCCGAAGGTTGTAGTATCGTAATCCGAGGCCGATCCCGATGGCTGTTCATCAAGGGTAGCCAGGTTTTTGATGGTAGTCTCACGCTCTCGGCTATAATACGAATAAGCAGCCATCAGATCGATGTATTTTTCACTTCCGATTAATCCGGTCCACGAAATGCTGTTGTCCCAGCGGTTAGTATAGTAATGTCCGTCGCGGGCTTTGTAAAAATAGTAACCGGCGGCGGTATCAGCATCAATTTGAGGTGTTCCTTTGTCGAGGACATACTCATCAAAATAGCGTGTTGAAATCCGCAGGTTGGTATTTCCAATCCTGCGTTTGTATTTAAATTCACCAAAAATCTGCTCTTTGGGTTTCCATTGCTGATAGCGTGAGGTGTCGTTTGTTGAAAAACCATCAAAAAAATTCCGGCCTCCATTAACAAGAAAAGTATTTTTCCCTTTGTAAACCCCTACGCTGCCATCCACGTTGTATTGCCCCACACTTTCGGCATATCCGTTGAGACGTGCATCAACTTTATCGCTAACATTATCACGGGTAATCAGATTTATAACGCCGGCAAGGGCATTGGTTCCGTAGTTTACCGACATAGGGCCTTCCACCATTTCTATCCTTTCCACATTGGATGTGGTGATCTGGCTCAGGTCGATATCCCCGTTCATACGTCCGATTACCGGAACGCCATCCACCAATATTTTCACATTCTCACCGCCAATACCCTGCAATTTCATTTTTGTGCCAAGTGCGGCATCATGGGTCATTTTGATGTTGAGCTGTGTTGAGAGCACTTCCTGTAAGTTCACGGCAGCCTGTGATTCGATTTCTTCGGCACCGATAACTCTAATTTTATAAATGGATTTGTCAGAGCGTTCGGGAGTATATTGACCGGTAACAACTACCCCTTCCATGTTCAAAATGGCGGGTTCAAGGAAAAGAGTCCGGCTTTCTCCGGGCATCACGGTATCACGCAATGTATTGTAACCCACAAAGGAAACTGCTATTGCTGATCTGCTTTGAGCGGTATTTGAGATTTCGCCCTGGTCGTTGGTAACCATGTAACAGATTTTTCCACCTTCGAGACCCTCAAAGCAAATATTTGCATAAACTATTGGTTCAGATGTTTTTTTATCAATAATCCTTATCACAGCCTCTTGTGCCTTTAGCCCTGAGGATATCAGGAAGGAACAAAAGGAAAATGACAGGACGACATATTTCAAAATTTGTTGTTTCATTTAACCCTGTTCAATATTTAAAAAATACATACAAAACTATTTGATGATAAAACACCAACAGCATTAAAAACTTACAGGCAAATATTTTATTATTTGCCTGTATTTTCTGCTTTTGAAAAGTTAAACTAACTATTGAATGATTAACTTGTTATTCAGGACAACATTCCCTGATTTCATCATCACAATATAGGCTCCGGGAGGAAGATTTGAAATATCAAGCTTTTGATTGTTCAAACCAGATTGATAGGCAACCTTCTTTTCGATCATTTTTAAACCTGCCAGATTGAAAATATTCAAATTGGCTTCACCTGAATCGTAGGCATCAAACATCAGGTTCACAGCATTGCTGCTTGCCGGGTTTGGATGTATGGCAAGATTTCCGGCCTGCGAATTTTGCAATTCAGAAATATTTGTATGATCTTCTATCAATTGTTTCTTAAAACCAATGTCACCAAGGTTGCTTTCGTAATATTCAAATACGAGTTTCCAGATACTGCTCTCTTTATCACTCACAAAATAAACCAGCGAATCGGTGATGGCGTATGTTGGAGGCATACCTCCCTGCAAAGAATACCAATTGTTGCCAATGGTAGAAATATTGAATGAATCAAGTGCCTGGATGGTATAATCCATAAAGGATGTATCAGTTTCGGGATAAGCTGCTACTTCAACTTTATAATTTTGAAGCACACCGGTAACCGGATACCACATAACGCCCATATAAAAGGTCATGTATTTGGTAAACACCAGATCCCAATCTGCGGAGGCTGGCTCGCGATCAACAAAATCGTTGCTTGTAAAAGAGAATCCGATAAAGTTCTTGTGAGCATACTCATTCAGTGCAATCACTTTTTCTGTTTCACCACTACCATCGAGGTCGGCATATTTAAAGGTGTATTCATTGATTGTCGGATTTTTTTCAACGATCCAAAGTTTTTTCACTTTCCCGTCGGGCATTAGCAACACAAATAATGAATCACCCACAATGTGGTGTGTGGTCATGTTATAAACGCCCCAGCCAAAATCGAGCTGGCTTCCACTTGTGTTGATATTAAAAGCACCATTTTCCCAATTGGTGTCATCGTTGTACATTTCAGGCCATGTGGAAAGACCGGTAGTATCCAGGGTTTCCCATCCGGAAATATCGGAATTGGGATAGGTAAAAAGCTTAATTCCGTTGGCTCCATTGGTTCTGATGGTCACATCCATAATTCTGGTACTGAAACCAATGTCCCAGTTATCACGGATCACCTGTGTGTATTCGCCGGTTTTGAGGGAATAATAGGCATCATAAATTCTCCCGGGTTCCATGCTCACGGTGTCTCTCTTAACGAGCATTTCCTGGGCTTTTACCATAAAAGACGCACCAAGTACTAACAATATAGTTATTGCAAAACTAAAAAGTGTTTGTTTTCTCATTATAGTTATCGATTAGTTAAAAATATTAATATTAATTGTAGGTTTGGTTCGGCAAAATTAACACTTATTAAACAATCAAAAATCCGGTATGTTTGATGTTGATGTCTAAAAATTTTGATATTTATTCATGCTTTCCATGATAAAAACAACCTTATGAATTTTGGCACCTTCAATGCCCGTATTCACAGCCAATTACCATAACATCGACGGCTTAATATCGAACTGACCGACACTAAATCATATAAAAATCAATCTCAATTGTTTGAAACTGTAAAATGAAATGATTACGAAAAAGAATCGATTATTTTTCCCGGCAATTTTCACTATTTCACTTTTGCGCATAACTTTCCAGCCTGTATTGATAGTAACCCGGCGAATCAGGACGCATCAAGTGCAAGGAAAAAACTTCCCGGAATCTGGAATGTGGAAGAATAGCTATCAGCTTTGATTATATGATTAGAATCGGACTAATGTAAATAATGACGCGAAGGAATTTCCACAATTATTATTTAAGTTTGCGGAAGCAAGTTTCATGGACTTGCCCCGGCATCACAGGTATCGTAATACCTTGATTTTTTAAACTTTGTAAAACATTCAAACCATTGAACACGTGACTCACCAAAACCCGACATTATCGGCGTGCATGATTGTAAGAGATGCTTCAGCAACTCTTTCAAGGTGCCTGCAATCCATCCAATACATTGCTGACGAAATAATTATCGTTGATACCGGATCAAAAGACAACACCCTTGAAATTGCAAGGCAATTCACACAAAATGTTTTCTTGTTTGAATGGATAGATGATTTTGCTGCTGCACGTAATTTTGCTGTTTCAAAGGCCGGTGGTGATTGGATATTAAATATTGATGCCGATAAATATCTGCTACCCGCAGCAAGGGGATACCTCCCTGATCTGCTTGGCAATCCTGATGTTGTAGCCTATTCATGCAAGATACGCAACAATAAAGACTATACTTTCGAAAACGCCTGTTTCTGCCTGTTTCGAAACCAACAAAACTTGTACTATACAGGATTAATAAATGAAAAACCGGATCAATCTATCGCATTAAATATTCAGGAAACAGGACTCAAAACACTACCCTGCAACCTGTGTGTGGAGCACAGCGGATGGGAAGGAGACAAAACCCCGAAATATGACAGAGATTTAAAGCTTTTAAAATTAGCCATTGACAAAGAACCTGAAAATGCTGATTTATGGAATCGGCTTGCTATGATACACCGCCAAACCGGCGAAATGACGCTTGCCAAATCGGCAAATCAGAAGGCATGCAATTTAATTATTGATCAGAAAAATTTTACACCCCATGAAGCAAATATCTTCGCCCTTGCAGTGAAGCTTACTTACAATGATGCCGGTTTTCGGGATGAAATTATTGAAATAGCCCTGAAACACTACCCGAATAATCCTTCATTTTTCTTCGCTAAAGCCAAATCCCTGATTCGGCATAAAGCGTTTGATCGGGCAATAGAAATATTCAATCAGCTTATCGAGATGGGAAAAACCCAAAGTTTTGATCAAACGATAGCTCATCCGCTCAACATTTTCGATGAGCTTGCCTACGGAGGCATCGCTGATTGCAATCTCAGCCTGAAAAACTTTAGCGAAGCAGCCTTCTATTTTGAAAAGGCTCTGGCTTTTACAGCAAAGCCGGAATATCGGGTTAAATACAACCTTTCAAAAAATCTGGCCAAATAAAATTTCAAGCACTTACGTAATGCTCCAATTACACTTATCTTCATGTAGATTGTATGTGGCAAATGCTTCTCAAACTACAAGGATTTTATGTATATTTTTGCACCTTGATTTTTAAAAACCTACAATATCAGATCATTAAAATTGGATAAAATTCCTGAAACCATGAAAGGTCTTGAAATAGCCGAAAGCAATGAAATAAAATTTAAAGCTACCCGAAGTGCGGGCCCCGGCGGCCAAAATGTAAATAAAGTCAACACCAGGGTTGAACTTCGCTTTAGCATTACTCAATCTGCACTGCTCACTGCGGATGAAAAAAGCATCCTGATGGTAAAACTAAAAAACAAAATAAACCAGGAAGGCGAACTCATCATCACTTCCGGGCAATCGCGATCACAACTCAAAAATAAAGAACTTGTCCTTGAAAGATTCAATAAACTCATCCAAAAAGCACTTGCACCCGTGATAAAACGGATTCCAACAAAACCTCCGGCAGGCGTTAAACTAAAAAGACTGGAAGACAAACAAAAAAAAGCTGAAATCAAAAAACTTAGAACTCCGCCAAAAATTTAGTCCGTTAAAATGAATGCAGCATGAATAAACCAAAAACTATAACAGCATCAGAAAAAAATCTCATTTTGGAAAAACTCAAAAAAGAAAAAGTAAAACTTGACCGGACAATCCATGAGTTGCGAGAGCTCACTCAGCCCATTGCACCCGATGATTCCATTGGACGGATAAGCCGGATGGATGCCATAAACAACCGCAGTGTAAATGAGGCTGCACTGCGAAAGACAGTTGAAAAATTAAAAACCATCAATTTCGCAATCGACGACATCGACAAACCCTATTTTGGCCATTGCCGAAAATGCGGTGAACCCATTCCTTTTGGCCGCCTGATGGTGATGCCGGGAAGTTCAACCTGCGTTGGTTGCGCTGGCATGGCTATTGGTTAATGCTTTTATTGTTTAATAATATCAAATCTAACAATGGGTTAAAACCCAGTCATTCAATGCCACAAAAAATAATAAATAGAAACAAGGCATGCCTTGTCTCTGCAGCAACCATAAAAACGATATTCCATAACCTGTTAACTCAATAACGAATAACTCAATAACGAATAACTCAATAACGAATAACTCTTAACTCGACAACCCCCATGGAAGCATTCCCCGACTCAAATATACTCCAATCACTTGTTAGCGAAAAAATGCCTTATGGCAAATACAAGGGAACCCTCATTTGCAACATCCCGGAACACTATCTTGTCTGGCACCACCGGCAGGGCTTCCCAAAAGGCAAATTAGGCATGCTCCTTAGCACCATGTATGAAATCAAACTCAACGGTTTGGAGTATTTATTGAATCCGCTGAAAAAGGACAGGTAATTTTGCCTCCCTCAGCTTTAAGCATTTGTTGCCTGATAACATGACATTTACCGTAAGAAATACTTAACTTAGATTTAACCCCGGGGTGGCCGGGATTAGCTTATCTTTGCCGGCTTTTTGCAAATTGCCGCTTATTGTAGTCTTTGCAAAATGTAATACCAATATTTAATAACTATGTACGATATCAGAAATATTGCAATCATTGCCCACGTCGATCACGGAAAAACCACACTGGTTGACAGGATACTTCACCAGGTAAAACTTTTCAGGGATAATCAGGAAATGGGCGATTTAATCCTTGATTCAAACGATCTTGAACGTGAACGAGGGATCACCATATTATCCAAAAATGTATCTGTCAGATATAAGGATGTAAAAATAAACATCATCGACACACCCGGACACGCCGATTTTGGAGGGGAAGTAGAGCGTGTTCTCAACATGGCCGATGGTGTACTTTTAGTTGTGGATGCCTTTGAAGGCCCGATGCCACAAACCCGTTTTGTACTTCAAAAAGCCATCCAACTTGGATTGAAACCCATTGTAGTGATTAATAAGGTTGACAAACCCAACTGTTCCCCTGAGGAAGTTCACGAGGCTGTTTTTGATCTGATGTTCAGCCTGGATGCCACCGAAGACCAATTGAATTTCCCTGAAGTTTATGGTTCATCAAAGCAAGGCTGGATGGGAGAAGATTGGCAAAATCCTACAAGCGATATCAGCTACCTACTGGATATTATCTTAGAGCACATTAAAAAGCCTGTATTCAAGGAAGGCAGTTTGCAAATGCAAATCAGTTCACTGGATTATTCTTCATACCTCGGAAGGATAGCTGTTGGAAGAATTACCCGGGGCAAGATAAAAATGGGACAACAGGTTTCGGTTGTAAAACGCGATGGAACCATAGCAAAATCAGTAGTTAAAGAGCTTTACAGGTTTGAGGGCTTAGGCAAAGAAAAAGTAAAACACGAACTCGAGGCAGGAGAAATATGCGCAGTACTTGGCCCTGTTTCTTTCGACATTGGCGATACCATCGCTGATTTTGAAGCCCCTGAAGGACTGACCCCAATTGCCATCGACGAACCAACCATGAGCATGCTGTTCACCATTAATAACTCACCATTCTTCGGCAAAGAAGGCATTTATGTAACTTCACGCCACATTAGGGACAGGCTATTTAAAGAAACCGAAAAAAATCTTGCACTACGGGTTAAAGAAACCAATACACCTGAAAAATTATTGGTGTTTGGCCGTGGAATTTTACACTTATCCATTCTGGTTGAAACCATGCGCCGCGAAGGATATGAGTTTCAGATCGGGCAACCCCAGGTACTCACCAAGGAAATAGACGGAAAAACTTTTGAACCCATCGAACAATTAACTGTGCATGTTCCGGATGGCTTTTCGGGCAGAGTAATAGAAGTAGTAACGAAGCGAAAAGGAGAAATCACAAATATTGAATCGCGTAATGATAGAACGGCACTTGAGTTTACTATCCCATCGAGAGGATTGATAGGAATTACCAATGCCATATTAACAGCAACTGAAGGTGAGGCTGTTGTTGCACATAGATTTTTGGCCTACGAACCCTGGAAGGGTGATATCGAAAATCGCAGAAACGGCTCACTCATTGCCATGGAAACCGGAACAGCCATTACCTATTCGATAGATAAATTACAGGATCGCGGTAAATTTTTTATTGAACCCAATGATGACATTTACGCCGGACAGGTTATTGGAGAAAATACCAGACAAACAGATTTGTCTGTAAATGTAATCAAGACAAAAAAACTTACAAATGTCAGGGCTTCCGGAACCGACGAAAAGGCTACCCTTACACCGGCAACAAAATTCTCGCTTGAAGAAGCAATGGAATACATAAAGGGTGATGAATATGTGGAGGTAACTCCGAAATCAATCCGTATCAGGAAAATAATCCTGGACGAAAATGAAAGAAAGCGGATAAAGAAAAAAGAGGAAGGGCCGAGGGATTAGGGTTTTTGGTTAATCGTTATTCATTAATCGTTATTCGTTAATCGTTATTCGTTAATCGTTATTCGTTATTGGGTTAATAGTTTATTCATAATTGGTAAATTGTAATTAGTAATAAGTGATTCGATATTTGTTTCCGAAAACAGAAAATTTTAGACTATAAATTATTTCAAAACCAAATATGCTCTTTTGGTAAATAAAAAAAGGCACTTTCCTGCGAAAGTGCCTTTTTTTGGAAACTCAAATTTCTACTTACTCTTGTATTTGAGTAAAACTGCTTCCACTCTTTTTACCTCGCTGTCGTTGACCTTACTTACGCTTCCACCCAAAACGCCTCTTTTCCCTCCTGTGGAAGCACCACCTGAGGCTTTTGTGTAGCCTGTTGAGCGAATATCGACATCAGAAAACAAAACAGCATCAGCGCCATTCTGACTTGCAAGGTTCATCACCTTGTTTTGGATGTACTTCAATTTTTTGCTATATGGCACTTCTGCAGTTACCTTGCCCATCACTTCATAATCGTAAGGGACATCCTGATCGCGCATAAAAATTTCGGGAGATGCCGTGGCAGGATAGGATTTACCAAGGTAATCAAAACTCGATTTACTGCATGAAGCAAGGGATATTACTATAATCCCGAGCAAGATAATGTGGCTTAAAATCTTTTTCATTTTTTTAATTTTACCGCTTATTATTCAACAACAAATTTAATACTACTCCGGAAATTCTCAGCCTTTACAATTGCAAAATATATCCCGGGGGTGAGGTTAACACCTGCATTCCAATTAAGTTCATTTATTCCGGCATTTAAATTACTTCCATCCACTTCAGCTACATTTTTTCCCATCGCATTGTAAATTTCGATGTTAACACTTCCAGGGGAATCCATCAAAATGCTAAAATTGATTTCTCCTTTGGTGGGGTTTGGATATGCTCCGAAAGTTGAATTCAGGCCACCCGAAATTTCTTCAAGGGAAGTGTTCAGCCATGCAGGCTTTTCGATATATTCTGTCGAATAAATCCTGTATTCGCCATGTTCCAGACTTACCGATTGATTGGTGGCGCTAACGTCATATTGTGATTGTGTAAAGAATTCGTACCATGTTCCAACATTGGGCCAGGCAGGAGTAACATTTGCCGTTTCCATACCAAAATTACCCACAACAACCACGTTCATGTCAGCGCCTCTGAGTACTATTGATTTTTGCGCGTTATGCACATCAAGGGTAAAATCATCGGTAGCAAATACTTCATATTCGGTTTTGAGTTGGATAAGTGCAGCATACACATGAAACAAATACTCGCGACGCCAGTCACTCAAATAATCCCAACGGATGGGTTTTTCGCCGGTGCGTCCATTATAGTCGATGGTGTAATCATAGCCAAGTTCGCCAAACTGCCAAATCATTTTGGGACCCGGAATGGTAAAAAAGAAAGCTGCTGCAAGTGCCTGCCTTTGCAGACCTATGGTGGAATCCTGAATATTATAATTGCCAACAGCTCTGCCGTAGGTAATATTTTTATACTGAAGCCGCTCCTCGTCATGACTTTCCATATATCCAACAGCATGTGGTTGACTCCATCCACGCTGCTGATACGAAATCCATGAAAAATCAGATTTACCATCTTCAGTCCAACCCATGGTTCCTTCGTTGTAGTTGTGTCCGGCATTTCCCCAAAGCATCATACCATTATTTGAAAGCACAGTTTCCTCTGAATTGTCTGCAAAATGTTCAAGAATTATGTAAGCCCCGGGTTTTGTTTCCCATATTGCTGATGAATAATCGTTCCAGATATCAATCCGTGTCTGATCATATTGTCCCCAAAGACCAGTATTTCCAAGAGTATTTTTTTGTGTAAACCCTTTTGAAAGATCAAACCGGAAACCATCAACTTTGTATTCGGTAAGCCAGAAATCATTAACCCGTTTCGTAAAAGCACGGGTTTGGGGGCTTTCATGGTTAAAATCGAATCCTACATTGAAATCGTGTTTTGCAATCGGGTTGTACCAGGGGCTATTTGCTGCTGGACGGTTGTTTTCTGTGTCCCAATAAAGCATAACCAAAGGAGAGGTTCCAAAGGAATGGTTCAACACCATATCAATAACAACCGCAATCCCATTGGCATGACATTCGTCAATAAAGGCTTTGAAGGTATTTTTTGGTCCGTAGTACTTATCCACAGCAAAATAATAGTTAGGATTGTATCCCCACGAAAGATTTCCCTCAAACTCGTTTACAGGCATCAGTTCAATTACATTAACACCCAACCTCTTGAAATAATCAATGGTATCAATCAGGCTTTGGAAGGTATGCTGTGCTGTAAAATCGCGAATTAACAGTTCATACACAACCATATCTTCAACGGCCGGTGGAGTAAAATTATCGACCTGCCATTCATAAGGTTCCTGGCCGGTTTGCAAAACTGTCGCAATCCCATTGGTCATGCCTGTGGGATATTCGAGCATATTTGGGTAGGTAACCTCATTGATGGATTGGTCATTCCATGGGTCACTTACTTTTTCGGCATAAGGGTCTCCAATCAAGATCTGGCGGCCGTACTCAGCAACAAGGTACTGGAAAATATACTCCTCACCTTCCTGCAGTCCATCAATCTGAACCCAAAATCTATTGCCATCCTGAGTTCGGTTCATATAGCCATCAGCACCGGGCTGCCAATTATTAAAATCGCCAATTGTAAAAACATAATCTTTACCGGGTGCATAAAGCGAAAGGATGACTGTTGAATTATCAATATAGTTTATCCCATCAATAACTCCGCCGGGCAAGTCTTCAACAGCAGGCTCAGGCAAAACAATGTAGGAAAATGTTTCAGAAACAGAACCTGTTTCATTTTTTGCCAATATTTCCGCAGGTACATCATTCCAATAACCAACAACATTGTCGATAACAAGATCGTAATCAATCTCGATTTGATCAGTTTCAAAAACCAATTCATTATTAATAAACAAAAACATGGAATCGGCTAAGGGACTCGTTGCCTGAATTGTATAAACTTCATTTTCAAGAGCCATCAAGTTTGGTTCGGAAACCGGTGGGAACGTAATTATAATACCAAGTTCGGAGCTAAAAACATCAACAAATATATCGCTTGATTGAGTTAATGCATCAGCACTGCGAAAAACAAAGGACATATTATAAACTACCTCACTGGCACCCACACTATAAAAACTCCGGATATTCGGGCTTATTAAAAGTTTCCATTTATTGTTGCCGAGGTTAGTCAACTCAGGTTGGGCATTATTGTCGCCCCAGTTGCCAATCACATGTTTCCAGTCGCCCTGGCCTTCAATCCCTACGCCGGTATGTGTGTACATTTGTCCGCTGTAACCTTCGAGTGGAGTTCCTGAAGCATCAAAAATGAGTGTTATTTCATCCAAATCAGTGGGATACTCAGGGGTGGTTGTAACTTGGGCGTAAATTGAAAACCCAAAAAGTAAAAGTGTAAAAATTGTTATGAATGCCTTTTTCATTGTATTGTTATTTATGTTGTTAATGTCATGAAATTATTATTCGCAAATATACCGAAAAGTACCTGACCAAAAGGCATGAAGATACTGCTTACAAAAAATCAAAAGCCGATTGATTAGTAATCAATTACTTAGAAATTACAAATCAAGATGCAATATCACTAAGCCCTTGATTTTAAACTTGCGATGGATAGAAAAACTCCCAAAACAATTCCCAAAAATGCGGCAAATAAAATCCTAAACTCTGAGGGCAGTAAAAAAGTTATGGTGTGAGCCGGATACCAAAAAAGTGGTATAGTTTTTTTAAACACAAAGTCCCATTGTACTTTCCAATTCATGGTAGTTATTATTTTACCAACCTTAACGAGACTCATAAAACCTGACAATGTTCCCCCGTTTTCGATGATATGGATGTCGGTGATTTTGTGAATGGTCATAAAAACCGGGGCAAAAAATGTATTCATTGTAATGCTTACCGCGAATGCCGTCAAGAGTTGAAGCCGGGAAAATGAGGTGAAAAAATTTTGATTTAATATATCAGAAGGCCGGGATGTTGGAAATTCAATACCCAAAACTGCCAGCACATTGGGCGCCCCGCTGGCAAAAATTATAAAAGCTATTTTAATTCCAACACCGAGGAAACCCCAAACAAGAGCACGTGGCAGAATCCCAAATCCGGGTTCACTGTAAACCCCTTTTCTGATGCGCAAACCGATTACTTCGCCCAGTGTTGATAAAATTCCAAACTTGATAAAGCTGATTAAAAATGGATGCTCTGCATTGAAATTTTTATAAAATACGTAAACGCTTTCGAATATAAAAAAAGGGGCAAAAAACAATAGTAAGCACAGTAAAAAAATAAGATCCTGTTTTTTCATTATCTGCAAATTTGGGCTGCAAACATATTGTTTAATTTGGTAAAAGGAAGGATTTTTTTGGAGCCCTAAAATCATTTTCGATTCCATGCGTTAACCCCAATTGAAATTTATTTTGTTATGATGATCAAAAAAAAGATCAATAAAAACATTTTGTATTTATCCCTGATGGCAATTACTTTTTTAATTGCCTCCTGCGAAAAAGAAGAAACCACTGATTTTGTGAACCAGGCAAAGATTACCTCCCTGCATCTCGGCCTCGACGTCGAAACCATTCGCTTAGCCGCCATGTTTCACAAAGCCCTTTTTGATACCGTACTCTATAACCACGATACCGCTATCATCGATAGTGCGCTGGTTACCATTTCTTTCGACAGCCTCAACAACCAAAAAGTTTTTAATTTCGACTTTGGCGACGGGCAAATTGGCCCCGACCAGAATACGCGATCGGGGAAAATTACAGCTACCTTGTCAGGAAACTTTGTGGAGGAATCTTCCGTTTTTACAGCTCATTTTAACGATTATAACTTTGATGGCTTTGTGATGGATGGAGAACTTCTCTTCTCAAATGTGGGTAAACTTGATGAAGGTAACACTTTCTATACCCTGGCAGCAAACTTTGAAAGTTTCGACGAAACCGGTAATAAATTTGTGCAAACCAGCAACAAATACATGGTTTGGACGGAGGGTGAACCGACACCTCAAAACTGGCAGGAACACGAGTTTACCATTTCAGGAGATGCCTGGGCAAGCTTTAGAAATAATGGCAACGTCCCCATACAGGAATCCCAAATTATAACTACCATTGTCAACGACTGGATTTTACGTCTTTCATGTGGAAAGGCAATTCACTCGGGCAGTTTAAGCACTGATTTTGAGATTGGCAAAAACACAGAAATCATAACAGGAGATTTCATCGACTCGGACATTGACGGGTGCAGCGATAAAGTAATTTTAAAAAATAGTGATAATTTCGGATATCCGTTTTATTTTTGATAAATCTTATATTTTAGATTTATTAAAAATCATCAGGATATGAAACATTTTTACAACCCTCTCCCTGGTTTTAAACTAAAATTCAAAACCATTGTTTTGCTTTTTTTTGGAGCCTCTTTTTTCTACAGCTCCTGCAATAAGTTCAAGGACGATTTTGATTTCAACAAAATGGTAAAACCCTCATGGAATCCTGAGTTTGCTGTCCCTTTGGTAAATTCAACATTGTACATTGCCGATTTCATGAAGGACTCCAGCAACCTGAACATTGTTTCAAACCCCGACCAAAGCCTCAGTTTTATTTATTCCGGCGACAGCATTCTTTCGGCAACCGCCGGAACATTTGCCAAACTTCCAGACCAGGAGTTTAATTTTCCACAAACCTTTAATCTGCCTCCCCTGCTTCCCGGTTTTTTCGATACGATAAATTTTATCGAAAATTATCAATTCATTGCTGATACCATCAACCAGCGAATCGACAGTATTTTCTTGAATGACGGACTGCTTTACATCAGCGGACAAACAAACCTTAACCGTGATAATGCCTCCTTAAAACTTACAATTCCTGATATCAAAAACATAGAAACCGGAAAGGCTCTCGAAATAATTTCCGTCCTGGATAACCCCGGAGGACAAAGTTCAGTGATTTATTTCGACACCACTTATCAGCTCGATGACTACAAAATTGTTTTAAACCAATTAGGTGATACTTTGAGAAATTCAATCACTTTCATTCTCGACATCATCATCGAAGGAGATGAAAATCCCGACCTTTCGCCCTACGAATTTGTTGTTGGCGGAAGCATGACTTCACTTGAATTTGGCAGCGCCTACGGATACTTTGGCAAGTACAGCCTTGCGTTTGCCGATTCACTCGAAATCGGACTTTTTAATGATGCCATCACCGGTGGCGTAGCAATAGGTGAAGGCTCTGTAAAACTCACTTTCGACATCCATAATTCGATCGGAACGCCTGTAACCTTTACAGCGCAAACACTTGCAGCAACATCAGAATTCACACCACCCTACCTGGTTGACATAGAGTTATTCGGGGCGGGAGTTCCAAATGAATTTAGCATCAACTCCCCCGACATCAATCATATTGGCGAGAACGTAAATACCAAGCTCGATTTTACCCAGGCCAACTTTGCAGAAGCCTTCAACATCTCTCCAAATTGGCTGCATTACAATTTACAAGGCATTACCAATTTCGGACAAGACTCAACAGTACAGAATTTCTTACTCAATGAGAGCAGAATCTCACTGGATGTTGACCTCGAATTTCAGCTTTTCGGATCTTTGGCCGATTTAACCATCCAGGACACTGTGGCTTTGGATTTTAACAATAACCCCGATGAAATCGATTATGCACTTTTTAGAATAAATCTTACAAACGGCTTCCCGATCAGTGCATCGGTTCAGGCATATTTTGCAGATCAGAATTTTCAAATTCTGGATTCACTGATGTCGGAGGATAATACCGTATTACTGGGTGCGCCAACCAACGGGGCTCCTGAATACAGGGTTACCGAACCCAAAAATAAGGTTACTGACATTTTGGTTGAAAAAACAAAACTCGAACACATTGTAAATTCAAAATTCCTCCTGTTTAAAACCAAACTTTCGACCAGCCAACAGGAACTGATTAAAATATATGATGACTACGCAATGACTGTAAAACTTGGTGCAGTAGTGGGATTATCAATCGAAAATAAAAATTAGGAGGACTTTTGATGAAAAAGTATATTAAAAATACACTCACCACAGCTATTACGATGGTATTAGCTGCATTTACTTTAATCAATACCGCTAATGGGCAATTCGACAGATCTTTAACATTTTTACCCGTTGTTCCACAAAGCAGAAATATAAACATCGGATTTATCCCCGATCATAAGTACTACATTGGAGTACCTTTATTATCATCTGTGAAAACGGGTTTCGAAAACTCAATAAATTACGATGACATTTTTTTAAGAAAGGGCGATTCTCTGGTGCTGGACAGGGATCATATTATGAGTAATATCGACGACATTACCAGAGTCAACATAAACCTCATGGAAGAATACCTTACATTTGGCTTTAAGATAAAAAAGAACTATTTCCACTTCAGAGTTGGCGATTTGATCGAATCCAATATTGCCATCGACCGGGACATGCTGCAATTTTTACTGTACGGCAATGGCAGTGAAGAGTTTTTAGGAAAAAATGTAGAAATCCATGACAATCTTTTCAATCTCAACTATTACCGCGAATATTCTTTAGGCTATACCCGTCAGGTTAACGAAAAATTAAACCTCGGGCTCAACCTTAAATACCTGCAGGGCATTGCAAACCTATCAACAGATAAAACAGAGATTTCTCTATTTACTGACCATGTTGATTTTACATTTTCGGTGAAGACAAATATGGACATCAACATTTCATCACCGGGAATTGATAACTCTGATGTTCAGCCTGGCGATTTTCTCCCCAATACAAAAAACAAGGGTTTTGCCTTTGACCTTGGGGGGCAATACATGATAAACCAGGATTTCAGGGTTTTTGCCAGTCTGCTCAATATAGGATCGATTAAATGGACGGAAAACTTAAAAAATTTCAAAACCCTAAGCCCTGAACAAACTTTCAGCTTCGATGGTTTTGATATTCAGGAGTTCTTTGAAAATAATGAATTCGACAACCAGCGTGTGGACGAAATCCTTGATTCGATTGTTGATGAGATCGGGATACGCGAAACTGCCGAACCCTACAAAACAAAACTTGCTCCCCAGCTAAACTTAGGCGGGCATTATTATTTATCACCAAAAGATCAGTTCAGTGTTTTGTTCAGAAACCAATTCCTAAAAACCAAAGACTGGACAACCGTTTCGATAGGATATACAAGAATGCTTGGAGAGCATGTTAACCTGATGGTATCAAATTCTTTTTTTACTGACAGCTACTTTAACCCCGGTATTGGTTTTGCTGCTGGCATAGGCCCGGTGCAGCTCTACCTGATCAACGAAAACATTGTTGCACCTTTCATGCTAAACAACAGCAACGTGTTTTTAGTAAGATTCGGCATCAACCTGATCTTTAATAAGAGCCCGGGAAATGCCGAAGACATTGAGGTGATTCATGAGTAATTCAGCAAAACCTTGCATCATGTTGGAAGGAAGGGCATTTTTGTTTTAAAAAAAATAAACAGGAGATTACGTACATAATTGGTATAATCAGCTCCGGTTTCCCTGAAGCAAATACGTTCTCCTGTTTATTTAATAGCTAAAAAACGCTATTCTTCGTCATCATCATAGAAAAAATTCCCCCAGCTCAGCGCAGTAAGAATTTCATCTTCAAAAAAGAAATCCATCATTGCTTCATCAAACGAAACTCTTTTTTCGTTTTGATATTCTTCATCTTCAAGCACTTCATCATCCATGTCAACGAAATTATTATCCTTCATCAATTGAATGATTTCGGCCTCACTCATCGCAAAAACGTTTTTCCCAAAAAGTGTGGCGTCCTGATTGCCTGTTTCGAGATTAACAAGAAATTTTTCATCTTCATCCCCTTCGAAGAAAGCCGAAATATCAATATCATCATAATGATAAATTAATGTTTCGGTGTCGTCTTCATCATCCATATCATCCAGGAGTTCCTTTTCATCTGGTTCCCCTAAATATTCAATGACTTGTTTCTCAGTCATACCAAATACAAGCTCACCAAATCCCTTTAGTGGCTTAATTTCTAATGTTAAAGCTTTCATTTTAATATATGCTATTTTAATTTAATGGTGAATCGGGTTCTTTTGCAAAATGTTTGTAAATCAACTTATCAATTAAAGTTGGGAAAATCTTATTAATAATAACTGTGAGCTTTCCTTGTGTGGTGAGTGTAAGTCTTCGCTTACGCAAATAAACGGCACGGGCTATTTTATGAGCCACCAGCTCAGGCGACATCATTTTCTTCTCATCGCGCGGTGATTCTCCCTGCTGCGACCCATCGGCGGCTAAGGCAGTATTTCTGATGTTGGAGGAGGTAAATCCCGGGCAGGCTATCAAAACATGCAGGCCGGTCTTGATGTTCTCGGTTCTGATCACTTCGAGTATTCCATGTATAGCAAATTTTGAAGATGAATAGGCGGTTCGACCCGGTAATCCCTTGTAGCCGGCAATCGATGAAACACCGACGAGCGATCCCTTAGATTCGAGCAAATAGGGAAATGCATATTTTGAACAGTAAACAGTTCCCCAAAAATTTACATCCATCACTTGCTTAATCACCTTGAGTTGAACATCCTTAAAAAGCGCCCGCATGGAAATACCTGCATTATTTATCAGAACATCAATTTTACCATGTTTATTTATTGCTGAATCGATGAGGTTTTTGCACTGCAATTCATCACTCACATCAACCTTTACAGGGAGGATTTCTATCCCGGATTTTTCCAGATCTTTTTGTATTTGCTCAAGTTTATCTATGGAGCGTGCTCCTGCCACAACTTTCCCGCCCAGGCGTGAAAATTCGTAAAGCAGTGCTCTGCCAATACCAGAAGATGCTCCCGTAATTACTATTACTTTGTCTTTAAAATCCATCTTTCTAGAAAAACCGTGCAATACTACTTTAATTTTAGATATTCAGAACAAATATGAATCAATAAATCGTGAACTTTTCCTTACACCTGACAGTATCCTTCGTTTTTGATAAAAGTAAGGACACAGCGTAAAAATAAGTTCCTGGACTATTTCAGTAAATTATCTGCTTTTGTCTGGGCATCCAACTTTATTTTTGATGCATTTTTTTTGGCTGCATTCATTATATCAGCCGACCTTTTCTCAGCTTCTTTAACGATGTTGCCGGCCTGCTGATTGGCCTCGCTGATTAGCTTTTCAGTTGTAGCTTTAGCAGCAAGCTCAGCAAGAGGTCCATTTTTTTTGGCCTCTGCCATAACATTTTCGGCTTGTTTTTGTGCTTCCTTTTTGATCTGATCGGCCGATTCGTTTGCAGTTTTATTAATGGCATCAGCCTGTTGTTGAGCATCAGCAATTAATCTGTCGGCTTGCTTAGTGGCGTCTGCAATTATTTTATCAGCTTCTTTTTTTGCTTCAGCCTTCTTCTTTTCCAACTCCTGCCTGGCTTCCTGTTCCAGTATTTGCTTTTGTTTGTTCAATTCATCCTGAGCTTTCTTTTTCAGGTCGTCCATCATATTTTTTCCGGAACCTTCGCCTGGAAAAACCTGTACTTTAGGATCTGTTACAGTTCCAACGATGCCTGCCTTAAGGTTGATTGTTTCGCCCATGCTGAAACTGGTTCCCATTTTATTGGCTTCATTAACCAGATTATCTAAAATTGCATTGGCTTGCCCGCCAAACTTACTCCTTGGCAGGGTCATCACCATGTCATAATTAATGGTCTGGTCAAATGAAGTCCAGCCAACGATATTTGCAGTTATATCCTGGTATTTAATATCAAAAGGCTTTACATGCAGTTTTCCGTTGATGAACTCAAATGATAAATTGATTGGAGAAAGCAGCATCTTTTTAAGGTCCGGCATTTTGAGCAAATCAGCAAGTTTATCTATCGAATTCACATTTTCGATTGTAATACTTGTTGTTTGCAGGTTGCCTCCGCCATTCATCGAACTGTAAACCGGCATCAAATCTTTACCCAAAGATGTTGTGAGTTTGAAGGATGTAGAGAATTCACCTTCGGTTTTTTGTGCGATGGGTGCAAATTTTTCTATGGTACCAAAAGTATTGCAGGCCTTTTTAATGTCGATGTTTTGTAAACTGAAATTCATATCTGCAAAGGGATTTGCTGGATCTTTTGTATCGTATTTTCCTGACATACTTAAACTTCCGTCCAGCACGGCCATATCAAGTTTTTCGAGTATCAGCGCACTATTATTTACGCTCATTTTTCCAACAAGATCATTCAATTCGATGTTATCATAAATTACTTTTTTGTAATCCGCTGTAAAATTGAACCCGATATTTCCCGGAATCTCAATTATGTCTGTTGATGTGCTGTCGTTTGTTATCGGCTCACTTTCGGCAGCTAAACTATCTTGCGGGACAGCTTCATCAGCAGGTATAAAATCACTAAGGTTCAGGTAGCTTGAACTGGTTTCAAGATTACCAAGCAAAGTTCCGTCAGCAAAGGCATAGGGTATAAAATTTTCGATTTTTCCTTTTGCAAAAATATTATTGCGGCCAACCGTCATTCCAAAAGAAACCAAATCAAGGTATTCAGGCGAAAAGTTAAGCTGGGCTTTTGTGATGTTCATTTTTTCGGGAAAAAGCCCTGAGGCATAACTAAAATCCTCCAGAAGTACGAACCCTAAAAATGTAAATTCGTCATATTTTTCATTTTCAAGTGCCGACATATTTCCTTCGAATGAAACATTGGAAGTAATTTTCCCTGCAAGTTCTTCGTCTTGTTCCATCGGATAAAATTCCTTAACCTTACCGAGATCCAGGCTTCCATCAATTTTTCCATTCATGTAGATATCGGTCATTGGTTTTTTGATGGATAAGGAGGCTGCAAAATCATTTTCGGCCATGCTAAATTTAAAAATTGGCACATCAACGCTTAGGTTATCGAAATCACCGCCAGGATAGGCAATCCTTGTGTCAACGTTTACCTTATCGACAGATTTTGGCAGGTCGGGATATTGAAAACGACCATCCTTAATCAACAGGTTTAGTGCAAATGCAGGATAGCTAAGATCATTGTAAATCCCTTTTACGTTGCCACTGAGCGACACGGTTCCGGATGCTTCAAGGCCTTCAAAATCTTTGGAGTAAATTGCGGGGATCAGCGAAAGGAAATTTTTAAATTCCGACTTTTTCGATGAATAGGTTAGCATCATGTTGATGTCGCCATTTTCCTGCATGCCAACGTTACCTTCAAATTCAACAAATAAATTATTCAATCTAAGCTCATTGTTTTTGAGGGTATAAATTGAGTTCACCAGATCAGCGCCAATTTCCGCATCAAGGACTGCATCAATTTTATTAAAATATTTAACGCCATCGTAAATCACTGTCAATTCCCTGACGCTTGTGTGTGTGTTTAAATTTGTGAAATCGAGCGTGAAATCGCCACTAAGGCTGTGATCAACACCTTCGAGCAAGGTATAAGTGGTGAGGCTTTTATCATCATAAACAATCTTTGCATCCTTGATTACCACGCTCCGGAGTTTAATTAAAAACGGAGCCTCATCAGATGATGAGCCTTCAGGATCAGTATTTTCAGCTCCTTCCGATTCGATGGCAATATCCCAGTTTGCGGCTCCGTCATCGGTAACCAAAGCATAAACAACCGGTCTGTCGATGGTTACTTTTTTAAGTTCGTAAGCTTCTCCTCTGAACACGCTCATCAAATCAAGTGTTAAACCAAAAGCCGGCATGTAGGCCAGGGTATCGCCTTCAAAAGGAGCTTTATTAATCACCGACAATCCCATCAATTGAAAATCGAAATTCGGGAAGCTTCTGAAAAGTGAAAGGTTGAAATCTTCAAAATCAACTTTGGCATTCACATTTTTATTGATTTCTTCTTTCACGACCTCCACAATCTGATCACGGAAAAAATATGGAATTGTAATCATTGCAATAATGAGGATCAACACCAGTATCCCAAAAATTTTAAATATAAGTTTCATGGTTTTTTAATTTTTATCTGAATTTCGAATACACTTCATTGCGCAAATAATGATCGGCAATAACAAAGGCTGCCATAGCCTCAACTACCGGAACGGCCCGTGGTATAACACATGGGTCATGACGACCGGTTACGGAAAGATCAACTGCTTTACCTGACTTGTCGACACTTTTTTGGGTTTTTGAGATGGAGGCAGGCCCTTTAAAAGCAACCCTGAAAACGATGTCGGCACCATTAGAGATTCCACCCTGTATGCCACCCGAGTTATTGGTTGCTGTTTTAACCTCGCCATTTTCAACAACGAAACTATCGTTTTGCTCCGATCCGTGCATTTTCACGCCACGGAACCCTGACCCTATTTCAAAGCCCTTTGAAGCATTGATCCCCATCATTGCATTGGCCAGTGCAGCGGAAAGTTTTCCATACACAGGTTCTCCGAGGCCAACCGGAACGCCGGAAATTACACATTCAACCACACCGCCAATTGAATCGCCTTCGGCAGCAAGTTTGGTAAGCATTGCCTCTATTTGTTGAGCAGTTTTTTTGTCGGGGCAACGCACAGGATTCGATTCGATCAGCGATGAAGTAATCTTTTGTTCCATATCAGGCATCTCGATTTCACCAACACTTTTTGTAAAAGCCAAAACATTGATTCCGGCATTATTTAATAACAATTTCGCAAAAGCCCCACAGGCTACTCTTACCAGGGTTTCGCGTGCAGAGGAGCGCCCCCCTCCCCTATAATCGGCAATTCCATATTTTTTGTGATAGGTAAAATCGGCATGGGATGGCCTGTAAACATTGGCAATATTTCCATAATCTTTTGAACGCTGGTCTTTATTCCAAACAATAAAAGCAATGGGCGTGCCTGTTGATTTACCTTCGAATACACCGGATAAAACCTCAATGCTATCGCTTTCGTTCCTTGGGGTAACGATGGCACTCTGGCCGGGCTTGCGTCGATTGAGTTCATGCTGGATGAAATCTAAATCGATTGA
>JAIOZV010000013.1 GCA_021740425.1 Bacteroidales bacterium
ACACATCATGCACCTGCGCAGTGCAAGTCAGCTTAAAAAGATTTATCTGCCAACCTTTAAAAATATTAAACTTTATCCTTTGCTGGCCATTTGCCCGCCTTATCAAACCAATTATAAACCAGTAAGTAAATTGTTGGATGTTTTGAGAAAAGCAGAAAAAAGTGTTATTGAAATAAAATCTTTCAGCAATATAGCAGATCAGATTGTGACAGTTTGCAGCAAATACAAATAGTTATTCCGGTTTAGAAACCTTTTTGCGCAACCTAACCCGATGGAGAATTCTAAAATCAGGATAATATCCTGTAAAATTACTTTTACCCCTTCAAGTGATTTTAAACCTTATTGGCCTTCGATTATTTATGTATGTTTTTTCTCAGTAATCCAAAAACGATGGTCTTTGTCAAGGAAAACAACATAAAAGATATTATCTTCTATATAACCAACAATCCGTTCTTTTCCTTTAACTCCAATCGTACTCCATTTTACTCCTTCAGGAACGTGTTTAGGATGAATGAAATCAGAGTTATCCGGAAAGTTATCATATAGTTTGATAATTTGCTTACCTAAAGCTTCTTCAATCGAATAAGCACTGATTTCTCTTAATCTTGTGAGTAAATTTGATAATATCCTTTCTTCTTCCCATTCTTCAAATTTTTGTCCCTGATTAATATCGAAATCCTTTAGACTAAAAACAACAAATCTGCGAGGAGCTCCAGACCTAAAGTCTAACCCTTTTCTTTTTCTACCAGGACTGCTCATCGTACATTAATTCTACTAAATGACTGTCAATATCGAAAAAAGAAATTGCTCCATATTTGCCATTAATGTAATTTTTAAAATAAGAAGATGTATTCCTAACATCATCTGTCTTAAAATCTGCAAGAGAATATATTTGGGATGAACCAAATTGATCCTTTTCAGTAAACCAAATTTGGTCTCTTCTAAACAACTCTTTATCAAGCAGAGAAGTATCATGTGAGGTGAATATTAATTGTGCATTTTTTTTATTGTATTTATGGAAAAGCTCAATGAGTTTTTTTGTTAAATGACTATGAAGTCTTGAATCTAATTCATCTATTATTAAAACTTTACCATTTTTTAAGGTATCGTACCATGGACCTAATAAGTTTATAAACTTTTTGGTGCCTTCTGACTCCTGATTTTCAAAATCAAATGGAATAGTATCAATCAATAAGTTATTTTCATCATACTTTTTATGCCACGTTGAGATTTTAATTTTTTTTGTTCCTCCCTGTTTTAATTTATTTAAGGCATCGAAAAAGCTTGCAAGGGATTTATCATTTGTTTTGTTTACGATTTTATTGATATCTTCTTCTTTAAGTTCAATCTCCTCTATTGTAATATTTGAAATCTCTAGAGTTCTAATAATTAATGATAACCACTTATTAAAATTTTTATCCTTTTTGAGTTTCTCAATAGTGTAAATCCCATAGCCGACATCTTGTAATCCACTTATGAAGTTTACGTTATTAAACCATTCAATTACATTGTTTGATATTTCTCCATTAAATTGTGCAACAAGACTTAAGAATAAAACATTTGCTCTTGTTTTAGATTCTAAATTTAAGCCTTCTCTAAATGAGGATTTATTAATTTTAAATTTATCAAAGTTCCTTTCAAATAGTGGAACTTCTTTTGTCGTAGAATGGAAAAGCCATTCACTTACTACTTGACTACTATCAATTTCGAATCCATATCTATATTTTGTTCCTTTTCTAATAAAAGTTACTTCAAATCTTGATGGTAGTTTCTCGGAGTTTGAATTTAAAAGGAATTTTTCTGTTTGAATTTCACTTTCTTCAACAAGTGCATCCCTAAATGAAGTTTTAACAAATTGTTTCATTTTTTGTAATCCATTTACCAGATTACTTTTTCCACTTGCATTATTACCGAAAATAGCAGCAGACTTTAAAATTTTAAATTTCTCAAAATTAAAAGTATTGTCAGGTTCATGTTCTTTAAAAGAACGAACACCAATCATTGATAAAGAATTTGATTCTTTAAATGATTTGTAATTTTCAAATTTATATTCTAAAAACATGGTAATACTAATTAATTTTTGCAAAAGTAAACAAATTTACAATAATGAAGTTAAATGGCAAAATTTAATTTTTAAATGTTGTTAAATTGTAAAATATGAAATAAAAGCGCAAGTTTGCATGCTTATAAAATGAAGACTAAGATCTAATTCCACAAACACAAATCCAAAACCCAGCAACATAATCGGGATTGAATTCTCTCCCAACATAAGTGCAACAAGCATATATCCCACGAATACTGCCAGGAAAACAATGAGTGCATAACAAATTGCATGGACTTTTGTACCAGATAATATTGGCAAAAATCCTCCAATGATAAAAACCGATTGAATAAATATCACCGATATTTCGATTGACTGGTTTTATATTGGTGATTTAATGGCATAAAATATTCAGAGGCATGTCAATCACTTTTTGCAAAATGGGCTAACTTTGCAAAAAAGTAGCACGTGAAAATAGCAGTTAATACCAGACTTTTAATAGAAGGGAAGCTTGAAGGCATCGGTTGGTTTACCTACGAAAACCTGAAAAGAATTACCCGTCAACACTCCGAACATGATTTTTACTTCATTTTCGACAGGAAATACAGCAACGAATTCATTTTTGCTGACAATGTTCATCCCATGGTGGTTCACCCACAGGCAAGGCATCCCGTTCTATATTATTTATGGTTTGAGCAAGCCATTCCCCGTGCCCTTAAAAAAATTGGAGCCGATATGTTTTTTTCACCCGATGGGTATTTATCTTTGAATACCAGTGTACCCTCCATGAATGTTTTTCACGATTTGAATTTCGAACATTATCCCAAAGACCTTCCATGGATTGAGCGAAAATTTTACAGGCATTATTTTCCTGAGTATGCCCATAAAGCATCACGTATTGCAACAGTTTCAGAATATTCAAAGTCTGACACAGTGAAACTTTACGGCGTTGATAAGAATAAAATCGATGTGGTTTACAATGGCGCAAACGAAGAATTTAAGCCTATTGAAAATGTTGAAAAAAATGCAATCCGAAAAAAATATACTTCCGGAGCTTCTTACTTTATTTTTGTGGGCTCACTTCATCCACGTAAAAACCTGAGCCGTTTATTTGCAGCATTTGATCTTTTCAAAAAATGGGATCAGCAAAATATTAAACTGTTGATTGTTGGCGAAAAAAAATGGTGGACGGCTGAAATCAACACTGCTTTTGAGAATATGGAGCATAAGGATGCGGTTCTTTTTACCGGCAGGCTCAGCGCAAAGGAACTCCACAGCGTACTTGCTTCGGCTCTTGCAACCACTTATGTGAGTTATTTTGAAGGATTTGGTATTCCGATTTTGGAATCGTTTTTTTGCGATGTGCCGGTTATCACTTCAAATGTTACCTCCATGCCGGAAGTTGCCGGGGATGCAGCTTTGCTTGTTGATCCTTTCTCCATCGAATCCATTTCTGGAGCCCTTAAAAAAATTGCCACCGATGAAAAACTTAGATTGTCCCTGATCGAAAAAGGGCGTGAAAGACGAAAAATGTTTAGTTGGCAAAAAACATCCGAACGGCTTTGGTGTTCTATGCAGAAACTATTGGAACAAATTTAAAATTCAAAATGACCAAATACCTCCTGACATCTTTTCTGATATTCATACTACAGATACAAACTTTCGCTCAACAAAATGAATCTGCCTTAAAGACCTCCATGCAATTTTTAGAAAATCTTTCAAGTGAGGATTTTGAGGCCAACAAAAAATTCATGGCGAAACTCTATGCTACTGATGATTTTGCGGATAAACTTTCCGATTCATGGCATTTCCAAATCGACAAACTGGGAGCTTTTCAAAACCTTAAAAGCACGAAATATGATTCCTTCCGGGATTACGATATAGTTTATCTTACATGCCGGTTTGAAAATTCGGATTACACCATCAAACTTGTTTTCAACAATCGGCACGAAATCACCGACATTTATTTTATTCCCTACCCGCCGCTCATTGCGGCTGGCGATTTAAACAGTTTGTGGATAATCATGTTTCTCATTTTATGGGAACTTGCATGGAAGGCCATGGGATTATGGAAAGCCGGCAAAAATCAAAAATTAGCCTGGTTTATTTCGATTTTTTTACTCCCAACTGCAGGGCTTTTACCCATTTTCTATACATTTTTCATCAAAGAAAATGAAAGCCACGGATAAGTAATTCCATTTTCAAAACGATTTTCTCGCGGGTTAGCCCAAAACTAAAAAAGCATGCCCTCAGGCTGCCTTTTTTGTTATGATTACACTTGCGTTAATCTTCGATTTTCATCATGTCCTCGTCCTGATCAGGGCAGTCTTTACATTCCAGACTTCTATTATACATGGCCATAGCCCGGTTGCTCATACCCATACTTGAGAATCCGCCATCATGAAAAAGGTTTTGCATTGTTACTTTTTTCGTAAGATCTGAAAAAAGCGTAACACAATAATCAGCACATTCATCGGAAGTAGCATTTCCAAGGGGCGACATTCTCTCGGTAAAATCCATCAGGCCATCGATACCTTTAACTCCGCTTCCGGCAGTAGTCCGGGTTGGAGATTGAGAAATTGTGTTTACCCTGATTTTTCGTTCTCTGCCATAAATGTATCCAAAACTTCTTGCAATCGACTCAAGCAATGCCTTGGCATCAGCCATATCATTATAGCGGTAGAGTGTCCGTTGAGCGGCCACGTATGACAATGCCAAAACCGACCCCCATTCATTAATTGCATCCAGCTTGTAGGCAACCTGCAACACTTTGTGAAATGAAACCGCTGAAATATCAAGGGTTTTCATAAGATAATTATAATTCAGTTCATTATAAGGGTTTCCTTTTCTAACATTCATCGACATTCCAATCGAATGTAAAATAAAATCGATTTTACCGCCAAAATGCTCCATTGCCTTTTTTACAAGTGTCTCCAAATCTTTTTCGCTGGTGGCATCAGCCGGGATTACAATCGATCCGGTTTTTTGGGCAAGTTCATCCAATTCACCAAATCGAAGTGCGACCGGTGTATTGGTCAGAATAAACTCAGCGCCCTCATCATGAGCTCTTTCAGCGACTTTCCATGCTATAGACAAATTATTCAGAGCACCGAAAATAATTCCTTTCTTCCCATTTAATAAGTTATAAGCCATTTTACCTTATTTAGTTTTGATTTAAATTAGCGGTCAAAAATACAATTATTCTTTTAACAGGATTTTTGTGAGAACCGCAGGATGAGGCAAAATGAGGAATAAGGATATTAATTTTTCATTAACACCCGGGCTGTCTGCAATGCTGAGTTGCTAACATTTGAATCTGAAAGCATTTTTGCTATTTCCACAACCCTTTCCTCCTCAGTGAGCAACTTAACAGATGTTGAGGTTGAATTTTCATGAGATTCCTTGGCAACCAGGTAATGGTGCATCCCGCGTGCCGCAATCTGAGGCAAATGTGTAATTGAAATTACCTGTATTTCACTGGCTAAAGTTTGCATAATTGAAGCCATTTTCCCTGCAATTTCACCTGAAATACCACTGTCGATTTCATCAAAAATTATTGAAGATATAAGGTTTTTTGCTGCTATTTGTGATTTTACGGCAAGCATCAACCGCGACAGTTCCCCACCCGAGGCAACCTTGGCCATCTCCTGTAACTCGCCTCCTTTGTTGGCATTGAACAGAAAGGTGACTTTGTCAGCCCCAGAATCATTGAGTTCAGTGCTGTGATGCAAATTCAATTTCACCTCAGCATCAGGCATTCCAAGCCAAAAAACTTTTTCCTTTAGCCGCGCCTCCAGCTCGCTGATCGCATTTTGCCGCCTGACCGACAATTCATTGGCCAAAGCTTCAATTTCACTTTTAATGTTTTTCAATTTTGAACCGGTGGAAGCTATCTCGTTTTCCAAGGATTGATGCTGCTCAATTTTAAGCAGGTATTCCTCCTTAACCTTCGTCAAACCATCGATTTCACTAACCCGGTGTTTTTGCTGAAGATGATAAATCAGATTGATACGCTCATTGAGTTCATTTTCACGTTCAGGATTCACTTCAACGCTATCTTCAATTTTGATAAGATCGTTGGCTATATCATCGAATTCCAGGCTATTGCTTTCAATCCTGGCATAAATCTGCGACAGCTCGCGCGAAATATTTTTGAGTGGCTTGATTTCTGCCAGTATGTTTTTAAAAACAGAACTTAAACCATATTCACCTTCAATCAGATTTAGGGTTGCGGCCAGTCTGGTTTTAATTTCACCTGCATTATTCAATATTTTTAGCTCCTCCTCAATTTCATCCTGTTCACCTGTTTTCAATGCGGCCTTGTCCAATTCATCGTATTGAAACTTATAAAAATCCTGCTCAATTTCTGACACTTTCTCTGCAGCAACAAGTTTTCCCAATTTTACCCGCAATCGTGTGTATTCCTCAAACAATTTCCTATAACTTCCCAAAATCTCAGTATTACCCGAAAAATTATCGAGAACGTTAAGCTGGAAGCTTGCGCTCTGGAGCAGTGTAGTACTGTTTTGTGAATGAATATCAACAACCTTGTCGGCAAGTTCGCGAAGCTGAACAAGGCTTACAGGTGTATCGTTGATGAATGCTCTTGATTTTCCTGATGGAAGGATTTCCCTCCTTAGAATTGTATTTTCAGCATCAAAATCAAGATCATTTTCAACAAAGAAACTTTCGAGCTTCGATTTTTCGGTGACAAAAAAACCCTCAACAACACATTTTTCTGATTTATTTTTCAGGGATTGCAAATCTGCACGCTTACCAAGTATAAGCGAAAGTGCCCCGATAATTATGGATTTTCCGGCACCGGTTTCGCCTGTCATAACCGAAAAACCCTCAAAAAATTGAATTTCGAGCTTATCGATCAGCGTATAATTTTTGATTACAAGTTGCTTTATCAAAACTTAAGGAGTATTGGTGTTGAAGGCAAAATTATAGAAATATGGTGACGAATTCAGGAATCAAAAAAAATAAATCAGTGCTAATTTTGACTGATAATTTTTTGATAATCATTTGCATGGGAAGGGTCAATTTCTTTTAAAATGTTTACTGCTTTTGTTTTGTCCATGGGTGCGGCATCCGAAAAAATATTGATAAACTCGTCCCGTTTGGCATCAACAAAAAGTTGCATGGCAAATAAACGGGGCTTTTCGCGATGTGCACGTTGCAACATTTCAAGGGCTTCCATAATACCCTGACGTCCGTTTTCTACATTATCGTACATCAAATCCAGACCTCTGCGGTGATATTGGTAATTGGCTTTACGAATATTGCTGTAAGATGAATTGGTGTAATTTTCTGCCAGCCAATACCTGTTTTTCATACTCTCAAAAGCTTTCCATCCTGATTCACGGGCACTTTGGGCTACATTAACAACATTCTGGGCTTTTTCAAAATAGGGATTTCCACCCATACTTTGATAAGAATCGAAATCCAACCCGAGAAAAATATAAATATAATAGGCTATGGTTGCTGTTAAGTTGGAGGTAAATGAGTTTTCGCTAAAATCGATGGACTGTCCTTCCTGCCACTGAAACTGAAAGTCGTTGTCGATGTAATTGAAAACTGTTGAGTTGTAGGAGGTACCGTAAATCGGGCGTTTCAGCACAAGGTTTATCCTGCCGCGAAACTCATCCGATGATACTTCTTCGGTAATGGTGATGCCGATAGTACATTCGATACGTTCATCAATTTTATATGAATATTGGGTCCAGTGTCTGTCGTTCACAAATTCGTACAATCCTTTCCTGAGTTCACTAAATTTTTCACGATTGGTTTGCTGAATCTGAGGAGCCGAAACCTGCACTGAAGCATTAAATTCCTGCGCAGCAGCAAGCCACGGCAAAATAAATACCAAGCTGAAAGAAAGAAAAAATTTAGTCATATCTGCAAAATTAAATTGATGCGCAAATGCTTTCAAATTTAGAGCAGTTCAGTGATTTTATCGAGAATATCTGCCGCAACTTCCTTTTTAGATTTTAAATCAAAATGAAGGAGATTTCGGTTTTTATCTAAAATTGTGATTTTATTTGTTGAAACCCCAAATCCTGCTCCGCTATCTTTAAGAGAGTTTAAAACGATAAGGTCAAGATTTTTAGTATCAAGTTTTTGTCCGGCATTCTCAAACTCATTTTCGGTTTCGAGGGCAAAGCCAACAAGTAATTGGTTTTGAGATTTCTGCTTTCCGAGACTGGCAAGTATATCAATGGTTGGTTTTAGTTTAATGTATTCCAGACCCTGACTTTTTTTTATTTTTTCAGTGGCAACATTTTCAGGAGTAAAATCAGCAATTGCTGCTGACATTATGGTTACATCGGCAAGGCCAAAGTTTTCCATAACTGCATCATACATTTCGCTGGCCGACACTACATCAAATCGTTGAATCGCCCTATGCGATACTGTGAGATGTGTTGGCCCTGCAATCAGTGTAACATTTGCCCCACGAAGGGCAGCTTCATCGGCCAGCGCAAAACCCATTAAACCTGACGAATAATTTCCTATAAATCTTACCGGATCGATGGCTTCGTATGTTGGACCTGCCGAGATGAGGAAGTTTTTACCTTTCAGGGACTTGCCGGTTTCATAATATGATTTTAACATGGCAACAATGTTTTCAGGCTCTTCCATTCTTCCGGCTCCGCTCAGGCCGCTGGCCAATTCACCTGTTTGAGGTTCAATAAGCCGGTCACCCCGCCTTACGAGTTTTGCAATATTTTCGATGGTTGCAGGATGTTTGAACATGTCGAGATCCATGGCAGGTGCAAAAAACACCGGGCATTTGGCTGAAAGATAAGTGGTAACCAATAAATTATCCGCCATACCTGAGGCCATTTTACTGAGGGTTGCGGCTGAGGCAGGTGCCACGAGCATCAAATCGGCCCACAAGCCCATATCCACGTGGCTGTTCCATGTTCCATCCTTTTTATCGAAGGGAAAAGTTAGAGCCGGACGTTTTGAAAGTGTGGACAGTGTTAACGGGGTGACGAAATCTCTGGCATTTTCGGTAAGAATTACCTGTACCTCGGCGCCTTCCTTTATCAGCAGCCTGACAAGAATTGGTATTTTGAAAGCAGCAATGCTTCCGGTAATTCCAATGATTATTTTTTTTCCTGCAAGCACCTGTTTTTATTCTATGATATCACCGGAGGCTTTGCTTTGGGCTTCTTTTGAAGGATTTCTGTAATAAATCTGGTCATCCAGAAATTCCTGCACAGCCATCAAGGTGGGCTTTGGAAGCCTTTCGTAAAATTTTGCAATTTCAATCTGTTCGCGATTTTCAAATATTTCTTCCAGATTATCACTTGAAGTAGCAAATTCAGATATTTTTTTGTTCAGTTCCTCTTTCAATTCAAGGGATATTTGATTTGCACGTTTCGATAGCATGGCTGTTGTTTCGTAAACATTTTCTGTTCCCCTGTTAAAATCACGCATTTTGCGTGTTACAGCAGTTGTGTCTGTTTTAATTTTCTTGTAATCCATATGTTATTTATAGTTTATAGTTCTTCAAATCCTGAATTGCGCATTTCTTCCTGCACCTTTGCACGCATTCTTTCAACATCCGCCAAATACTCACTTTCCGGATAAAGTGCGATAAAATCATAATATGCTTTTACGGCATTTTCAAACCGTTCTTTCTTTTTATCTTCAATACTTTTAAGGGCATAACTATAGTAGGATGTAATAATATTGTACAATACCTCTTCCCTGAATTCGGTATCCGGAAAATCCTTCAGCAAATTTTCGTAAGATATGATTGCGGCTCTGTAATCCTGCATCTTGTAATACAGATTTGCAACATTATAATCCTTTTTTTCAAGCTTTGATCTCAATTCAACAATCAAATCGGTTGCTTCAGCAGCTTTTTCACCATAAGGGAATCTGTTGATAAACAGTTGAAATTCATCGATGGCTTCACGGGTAACAGTTTGGTCGAGTGAATACCGGGGGCTGTCGAGATATTTACAATATGCTACCAGGAAACTGGCCTCCTCAGCAAATTCACTACTTGGAAAATTCACTGCAAACCTCTTGAAATAATAACTTGCCATAACATACTCCCGCTCATAATAATACGAGTAGGCATAGTAATAATAGAGCTGCTCGGCTTTATTGGTTCCCCTGTAAACAGGAATGAGTTGCTCGAACACCTGAAGTGCACGGTAATAATCTCCTTTTTCATAGTATTCAACGGCTTTGTCGTACTTCATATCATTATCGGTACTTTTAAGCAGTTTTTGGTGCTTACTACAAGAAGCAAATACTATTACTATGGAAATCAATAAAATAAAACTGATTTTTCTAAACATGGGCGCAAAAGTAATATTAATTAACGGATTAGATAACGCGATTGTCTTTCAAAAATTTTCATCGTTACAGTTTCTAACTATCGGTTTGCTGACTATCATTTAATATCTGTCTTTATTGATTATCAAATGAATTGTTATAATTTTGCAAAAAAAATTTAAAAATAATTTACATAAACAATCGCATTATGGATCTTTTTGAAAAGTTTAAAAATATGGGGCCTCTTGGCAAGTATAACCGTGAAGCATTTGGTTACTTTATGTTTCCAAAACTTGAGGGTGAACTTGGTCCAAGAATGTCATTTATGGGCAAGGACATGCTGGTATGGTCCATCAACAATTATCTGGGACTTGGCAACCATCCCGAAGTGAGAAAGGCAGATGCCGAGGCAGCCGAAAAATGGGGACTTGCTTATCCAATGGGTGCCCGGATGATGTCGGGACACACCAAATATCATGAGGAACTGGAAAGGGAACTTGCAGACTATGAAAAGAAAGAAGCTGCTTACCTGCTTAATTATGGATACCAGGGCATGGTAAGTATCATCGAAAGCCTTGTTAGCCGGAGGGATGTTATTGTTTATGATTCGGAAGCACATGCATGCATTATTGATGGATGCAGATTGCATTTCGGAAAAAGATTTGTTTACCCTCACAACGATATGGTAAATCTTGACAAAGAACTGGAGCGTGCCACCAAAATTACGGATCAAACCGGGGGTGGTATTTTGGTAATTACCGAAGGAGTTTATGGCATGTCAGGCGATTTGGGTAATTTGAGAGATATTGTGGCTCTGAAAGAAAAATATAACTTCCGCCTTTTGGTTGACGATGCCCACGGATTTGGAACCATGGGAAAAACCGGAGCAGGTACAAGTGAACATCTTGGTGTTATGGATGAGGTAGATGTGTATTTCGGAACTTTTGCCAAATCGATGGCCGGCATTGGCGGATTTGTGGCAAGTAAAAATGAAGTAATCGAATTCCTGAGGTACAATCTTCGCTCACAGATTTTTGCCAAATCGCTGCCCATGCCTATGGTAATTGGCGCTCTGAAAAGGCTTGAGCTCATCAGAACGCATCCTGAATTAAAAAACAACCTTTGGAAAATCGTAAATGCACTTCAGGAAGGTCTGCGTAATAATGGTTTTAATATTGGAAAAACTGAATCGCCGGTAACTCCTGTAATCCTTGAAGGCGGAATACCGGAAGCAACGCAAATAACCTATGACCTGAGAGAAAATTACGGCATTTTCTGTTCCATCGTTACTTATCCGGTGGTACCTAAAGGTGTTATTCTTTTGCGCCTGATTCCTACTTCAAACCACTCCATCGATGATGTGAATTATACCATTAAAGCCTTCTCGGAAGTAAAGCACAAACTGGATGCAGGCGAATACTCAAAAGAAATGATTGACGCGCAAAAAATTATGTGATTGCAGGCAAATAGATTTTAAAATAAAAAACCCATGTGCTGAACATGGGTTTTTTTTAACCATTACAATGCACAATTAAAAAATAAAATGGATCAGACAAACGACAGGAACAAACGAACAACGAAAAACTTTACCATCATTTTTTTAAATTCATTGTCGTATTTCATCATTGCTTTTATTTTTATGTATATGCTCGGGCAACTTGCTACCGCAGTTGCCGCACTGCAATTTGATTATTCCAGTATTATTTATTATTACAAACTTATTTACACCATCGACTCCGGCGCATGGACTTCGGATTCAGTAAAATTGCTGTATAGCCTGGCTCCTTTGCTTTCATTGCTAACCGGCATCATCTTTTTAATCATATTTATCAGAATTTACGATCATCTTGCATACTATAAAATTTTCTTCCTCTGGTGCTTTGCTTATGCGGTAATATGGTCTTTTGGGGCACTCCTGGCAGGAACAATCCTTGACAAAGGTATTGGCTATGTGGTGATGTATTTTTATTTGCTTGACACAGGGAAGTTGATTATTTCATTATTTTCACTAACCATGATGCTTATAATCTCAACGCTTACCACAAAGTGGTTTCTGTTTTCTGCAAATTCCTATTTTAACGAATTGAACGAGCACAACAGGGCATTTTTTACCTTTGCTCATATCCTATTGCCTTTGCTGGTTGGCACCGCAATAATGATAGTGGTAAAATTGCCTCAAATCAGATATTATGAACTTTTTATTCTATTGCTGGGTCTTATTTTTGGTGTTCCGGTTTTGTTGAGATATTCAAGCTATCCAACCTTTTTCTTTGATGAATTTCCAATCCGCATCAAACTTGATAAATATGCTTTTTTCATTGCCATTATTTTGCTAATTGCTTTCAGACTTATTCTTCATTTTGGAATTAAATTTACTGCAGCTTCCTGATGGTTAACTCGCAAATGAATGCATAGCAAAAAAAATGCAGGAAGAAACCAATGTTTTTCCTGCATTATTTATTTCGAAATTTACATCCTGCTATCTCACAATATTTATTTTTTCCATGTACCAGTTATCACCGGTTTTAAGCTTAATAAAGTACAAACCTGCACGTTTATGGGTTAAATCAATTTTGAGATTACCTGCATTTACAAGCTGTCGTGCAACAATCTTTCCTGTATAATCCATAATTTGATACTCTTCAACAATACCTTTTGCTGCGATATTCAATAACAAATCACCAACGAGAGGATTTGGAAAAACGCTGATCTCATGGTCATCATTTTCAATAATACCAATGGTTGAATCCACAATAATAAACTCCTCGATGGTTTTTGAATCTGAGCCAAATTCATTTTGAACAATCAGGGTAACATCAAAAATTCCTGGTTCATTATAAACGATCACGGGGTTTTGTTCACTTGAACCTGATGGTGTTCCACCTTCAAAAACCCATGCCCACGAAATTGGATTGTTTGCCGTGAGGTCGCTAAAATGCACACTTTCACCCTGGGAAATATGTGTGGTATCGGCTGTAAAATCAGCAACAGGAAGCAGAGGTGGAGTAGTACAACTAACAAGAGCTTTCCAACCAGACAGGGTTACTGAATAATCAGAATGAAATTCAAATGTTAACGCGCCATCTGCATTGTCGGCTTCAATGGTTCCGGGAGAATCGGTACCACAATAAGTGCCAATCAAAGGAGATGAGGCAGTACTGCCGTTGTAGATTTTCAGCCAGTCGTAGCTACAGCTTGAATTATCTTCGATGTTAAACATTTCGAAATCCACAATAATGCTTGCCCCTGCCTCGCCAGGCAGAAAGGTCATGGTAAAATCTTCATCGTTGCTGTATTGTCCTGATTCACCACCTGTGTCATAAAAGATTCCTGTGCATGTTGTAATGGTTTGATTTCCCATCAAAAACTCTGCATTTACCGAAATATAATCTTCTTTCAACACGGTTTCAGAATTTCCGTCTCCGTCAGTAATTGTGAGCGAAACATCAAAAGTTCCTGTTTCGTTCCATACGATTCCGGCAGGATTTTGAACTGTGGATCCTGAAGGTGTAGCCCCTTCAAATTCCCATTCCCATGACAGCGGATTTCCATAAGAAAGATCGTTAAAACTTACTGGTGCCCCCAACGAAACAGTCGTCGAAGTAGTTGAAAACTCAGGTATGAGGCTGCCTGCATCAAGGGAAACATCAACAGTAATGGCATTGTATTTTGTAACCGTAATATTCTCGATGGTTACAGGATATCTTCCAGGCGCCGAAAAAGTAAGATTGTATATACCTTCATCGAGCATGCGCTGGTAAAATCCATTGACCGGATCGGCGAAAACCATGGAGCTGTCGATATCGTGACCTTCGATGAAAACCATAGCTTCGAGTGGATCGCCTGTTTCCTGATCAGTAACAATTCCTTTGATTCCGTAGGAGGCTTGCTGAATAAAATTAATAAATGAACGGTAATTCCAATCCCAATGGCTGGGCAACTGGTTTGCCGGCAACAACTTTGTTCCTGATAATTCGGCAGTTACTTCGCGGCATTGCTGGAAATAATTCATATAATCCTGACGACAACCGCTGGTGGTGTACCAGGCATATCCATTGGTAATGCCATTATTCAAATCCGTTAAATAATTGCTTGGAGAATAAAGATGAACGGTATCTACATATTCACGGCACACATAAATCCACCATTCGTTATCGGCGGCCAAAGTTGGCCAAGTATCCCAGGGGTAATTCAGCACCTCTGCACCGCCATGGGTATTAGCCGACATTACAAAATTATTTTCTTCGGCCATCTGCATAAAAGCCAGTGTTTCGGGTTGCCAGGCATTTCCATCGGGGTGAGGGCCATCTTCAGGATCGGGATAATTCCGGTTAAGGTCAACATTGTTGGCATTGTAGCGTGTTGCGCCATTTACGGTATTGTTTCCACCGGCATAGGTTCCATCGGGGTTTGCGGCCGGATTGATCCAGATTTCCATATTGTTTACGATGTCAGTAATTTCAGGATTGGTACCGTAATTGGTCAATAAATAATCAATCAATCTTAAAAAAAGAACAAATCCTGCGGTTTCATCTCCATGCATTGTTCCTGTGTATAAAAATTGGGGTTCACTTTCGCGGGTCCCAACATTATCCGAAATTTTTGCAAACATCAGTTCGCGCCCCTCAACAGTTTGCCCAATACTGAAAACCTCGCAGATATCAGGATGATCGGTGGCAAACTGGTACATCATGTCGAGATATGCATCGTAAGTTGGATAAAAATCCCATTCATTAATTTCTTTTGAATTGATATCATGGAGCATTTCAGGATTTTTTAGCAACTCACCAGGTTTTGGCAACAACTGAAACTCGTTAACCACCTGAAGAAATGCCTGAAATTCCTTTTTATTGGCATAAGCTTTTACAGTATTTCCGTCAACCAAATCCATTGAAACCAGGCGTGAAATTTTGTTTAGGTCGTAACCTTGTTTATCGAATTCAAAATAAATTTCTCCCCGGTCACCGAAAATTTCATCAATGTCCCGACTTTGTGCTAAAAGTGTGCTGAGTGCGAAAAATGCAACAATGAGTGTGAGTAGTTTTGTGTATTTCATTTTACTTTTTTAATTTTTGATTCTGAATATTCTGTTATTAATGTATTGAGTTTAATGTAAAGCGATTTGTTAATTTTTACGATGGGTAAGCGAAGGTTATTCTGGGAAATGTCAAGAATTTGAAGTGCAGCCTTAATACCAGACGGGCTTCCATCTTCGAAGAGTGCCTCCATAATATCGTGCAAAGCAAAATGAATTTTTGATGCCTCCATAAAATCACCCTGACTGCATAGGTTTACCATTTTACTGAACTCCCCGGGAAAGGCATTGGCAGTAACTGAAATTACTCCGGCAGCGCCGATGGCCATCATGGGAACGGTGAGGCCGTCGTCACCCGAAATCACCGAAAAATCTTGTGGTTTATCCTTTAATATTTTAGAAATTTGGTCAAAATTACCAGAGGCCTCCTTGATTGCAACAATATTATCAATTTCATGGGCAAGTTCCAGGGTGGTATTTGCATCAATGTTGGTACCTGTGCGCCCCGGAACATTATAAAGAATAACGGGGAGTGATGTAGCGCTGGCTATGGCCTTGTAATGCTGATAAATCCCTTTTTGCTGCGGCTTATTGTAATACGGACAAACTGAGAGGATTCCGCTTATCCCTTCAAAGGATTCTGTTTTGATCTGATCGATAATTTCCTGGGTATTGTTTCCACCGATTCCCCTGACAATTGGAATTTTGTTGTTTGTGGTCTCAATCACGAAATCAAGTACTGCATTTTTTTCATCCACTGATAATGTTGCGGATTCCCCGGTTGTGCCCATCACAACAAGGTAATCCACCTTACCTTTTATCACATGATCAACAACCCTTTCGAGCGAACTAAAATCGATTGTTCCATACTTATGAAATGGCGTAACCAAAGCTACACCGGTTCCTGCGAATTGATTTTTCATGCTTTTGAAGTATTAATTTTTGATAAGTAATTTTTAATTGAAAACTGAAATTCCTGATAACTCATTTTTTCCTGTTCCCTGATCATAATATCATAAATGTCCAGCATTTGTTCCCTGAATTTGCCGGCCTTGATCCTCGATTTACACATTCCTGCCAAATAATGCAGAGGCACAATGTCTTCGATGGTGAGGTCGATTAACATATCAAATTCTTTTTCCATAAAATGCCTTACCATTTTTCCGGTCGGGATTCCAATTACATTAACATCCTTTTTCGAAAACACCTCAACTTGCATTTGTGTATTGAAATAATCGGGTATGATTTTGAATGGAACAAAAGCCAGAGCATGAACAGCAGATCCATGCGTTTCGATGGTTTTTTTAAAATTTACAAGCAATTCCATCCTTTCCTTACTATCGACAAGAGCAATCAATCCAATATTTCGGGCATTTTGAAATGAAACATTTTTACCTTCTAATTTGGTTTTTTTGAAGTTGCGCCTGATAATGAATAGGATTAGCCTTTTTCGAAGTTCGTACAACATGAAATTTTCCTGTGCTTTTAATGAGCCAAAAGTATAAAAAAAGCCATTGCCCGGAAGGCGAATTTCTCTTTTCCTCAATTCATTTGCTTTTCATCATCCAAAATCTACTGATTAATCTGATTTCTATATTATTACACAAAAAAAATTCTGATTTACAAATGCATCTTCACCAAATCATGGAACAACAACAATCAGTGATTTGGGCAGCACCTTAAAATGCAGGGATTTACCCATTTTAATGCTTTCACCATCCAGATTAATCCGCTTTTTTGTTTGCTTGATATCAACTTCACGCGCTCTTATAATTTCAACGTAAGATGAACGGTCGATATTCCGGCTGAAAAGCAATGGTGCCAGAAAAATAGTTTTCCATAAGGGAACTTTTTTCATGATGCAGATATCTACCATCCCATCGTCAATTTTTGCTTGTGGTGCAATGGATGTATTGTAGCCAAACTGATCGGAGTTGGCAATGCTGATAAACAATGCTCTCTTTTTTAATGTTTTCCCGTCGACATTCAGGGTAAATTTTTTTGGTTTGTAAGCAAAATATTCACCCAATGCAATTTGAGCGTATTTAAAAAAGCCACGCCGTTTTTGTCCTGCAAATTTTTTTGCAACAAAAGCATCAAATCCTACCCCGGCAATACTTACAAAAAACCTATCATTTACCTCAACGGTATCAATTTTTTGGGTTTTAAAACCATTCAGCAGTGCAATTGCTTTCCGGGTTTCTAAAGGAATTTTTAAATGCCGGGCCAATCCATTTCCCGAACCAGAGGGGATGATGCCAAAAGGGATATTTTTACCTACCAATGGTCTGGCCACTTCATTTACAGTGCCATCACCACCAACCGCAACAACCAGACCGATGTTTTTTTCGATGGCTTCCTCACATAACTTTGTTGCATGATTCGGCTCTTCGGTGTAGGCGATGGAATAATCAAACTTTTTATGATCGAGGGCTTTACCGAGATATTTTTCGATGCCCTTTTGGCGCCCAAGCCCTGAAAAGGGATTTACAATAAAAATTGCTTTTATTTTATTCACCGGCATCTTCATTTGTTACCACCAATCTGTTTTCGATCATTCGTTTGTTGTATTGCTGAATATAGGCCTTCAGCAATTTTTCCATATTTTTTACCCTTTCAGGGGATGTAACTTTCAAATTGTATTTTAGCAATGGGTCATTCTCATAATTAAATAAAGCCAGACATTGCGCGCCATCAAATTGAAGTACAAAACCATCCTGCAATATTTGATATACGCCATTGATGTAATTCACCGCAAAAGAATTTTCAGTTTTGCTAAACAGCCTGTTGCCAAAAGAAATAAATGGTTCCTCAAAGTTCAGCAATTCCAAAATCGTTGGCAGGATATCAACCTGTGAAGCAGTTTTTCCATGCATGTTCTGAATCTCCATTCCCGGTGCATAAAAAATCAAAGGAATCTCATACATCCCAACCCTGGTTTGATATTCGTCAAAGTATGCTTCGGAGGTATGATCAGCAGTGATTACAAATAAGGTTTCGTTGTACCAGGGTAATTTTGAGGATTCTTTAAAAAAGGTTCCCAATGAATAATCCGCATACATTACTGCTTGCTGAATCTCGAGCCTGCCTTCCCTGAATTTGCCATAGTACTTATCAGGAATTGTGTAGGGATGGTGTGATGATAATGAGAAGAAAGTTGCGAAAAAAGGTTGTTTTGTCCTGGTCAGATTTTCAGCAAGGTATTTATAAAAGGGTTCATCAAAAATCCCCCAGTTACCATCGAAATCCTTTTCGTTGTTGTATTCGGTACGTCCGTAGTAATCATCGAAACCCGAAATATCGGCAAAGCCGTCAAAATCCATAGTGCCATTTGTTCCTCCGTGATAAAAAGCGGTGGTATAGTTCATCATTTTGAGCAGGCTTGCAAGACTGTTGATTTTATTCCCGGCATAAGCCGAATTGATGTAGGGTCGATCCATCAGACCCGGCAAAGAAGCAAGAATCGATGGAATTCCTTCGATGGATTGCTTACCATTTGCAAATCCCCTGAAAACCGTAGCATGTTCTATCAGTGAATCCAAAAAAGGTGTAAAGCCAAGATACCCTTCCCTGTTTTGATTAAAGGCACCAATATGCTCACTCGACAAACTTTCGATGATAAGTATGATCACATTTTTGGGATTGAACGACCCGGAAACAGAATCAGTTTTGCTCATGTTCATTTCAGGATTAAAAATGGCCTGACATTCCGCATCGGGAAAATAGTTTTTTCGGACAAGTGTTTTTTGATTCAGGGTTTTGATTATGGTAAAAGGAGTATTAAGTACCAGGGCAGTATTTCTGGCTTCCGTTACTTTTCCGGCGCTTATGATATTGATGGGTTTAAGCTGAAAACCACCTCGAACTCCAATTATGATAACGGCTGCCGAGATCAGAAATCCAATAGCCTGTATCGAAAAATTGAGGATTCTCCTGGGCTGTCTGCTAACAGGCCGATATTTTACACGAAGTGAAAAAACTACAAGCAGTATCGAAAACAAAAGAAAAGTAAGTTGATAGGGCCAGTAATCGTGGATGAATTGAGGCATCAGCCCAATCAAGTCCACATCTTCACCTGCAAATTGAAAAATGTCGCCGGTCATTCGTTTTTGGGTAAATCTGAAATACACCGAGTCCATGAAATTCACCATCAATCCCAAAATATTTCCGGCAAAAAACAGAAAACCGGCAAATGCACGCCACATTTTATGGCATCGAACAGGCAGAGGCAATGCCATCAAAATCAAAAATGGGGCATTGAGCATAAGCAGTCCGGCAAAATCGAAGCGAAGGCCAAAGAATAGAATTCTGAAAACTTCCTGTAATGAGAGGTCAGAAAAATATTGGACATTGAAAAGTAAAAAGAACAAACGGCTAAGCCAAAAGAGTACCAACGCTATAAATAATCTGTAAACTATTACTCTGTAATAATTAAATTCCCTTGTAGTATTAGATTTTTCCGGCCGCATCTGCTCAGATTTGTTTTTGTAGAGCCGGCAAAAATACTGCTTTTTGTACTAATTCATTTTTTGGTGTTCTAAAATTCAAAAAATATCTTGTTAGTTAAAAAAAAGATTTTACTTTTGCACCCTCAAAAAATACAGGAACTATGAGTAAGAGAACATTTCAACCATCAAGACGCAAGAGAGTAAACAAGCACGGTTTCAGAGCGCGCATGGCCACCAAAAATGGCAGAAAAGTACTGGCAAGCCGCAGGGCTAAAGGCAGAAAAAGATTAACTGTTTCTGATGAAAATGTAGGAAGAAAGTAATCAAACATATTTTTTAGCAGGAAAAAAAGAAGATAATCACAAGTTATCTTCTTTTTTTGTTTGTTCAATGCGTGTATTTTGAAGGAAGATATTGATTTTGTATATCCTGAAATAAATTTGCCCGATCGCATTTTTTTTCAACCAAAGAGTCGAAAGTTATGGTTCAATAACTTGAAAAATTACAATAACTTCGCGCTGGTTTTGTTAACTATCATTAATCGATGTTTGCATAAATTTTTACTTTGATGAAACTATTAATCTTTATTGCCATTTTTATCGCCTCCTATTACATCATTTCAAAATACCTCTTTCCTTATCTGGTAAGTGTCTTTATCAGAAAAACCCAGGAAAAATTCGGCGACTTTCATCAAAGACAGGCAAAAAATGAAATAAAAAAAGAAGGAGAAATATCAGTAAAGTATGTTCCCCCCGAAACCAATAAAAGCAAATTCAATCCTGATTCTACCGAAGAAGTTGATTTTGAAGAAATAAAAGATAAATAATCCACCCAATACAATTCTGATGGAAAAATTTACTGTAAAACGTATTTGGCCTTACATTGCGGCAATAGTTTTGTTTCTGACCCTCACTCTTATTTACTTTTCACCCATTCTTGAAGGTAAAAAATTAAAACAAACCGACATTGCAAACTGGCGTGGAATGTCAAAAGAAATTATTGATTTCCGTGATTCCACAGGCCAGGAAGCCTTATGGACAAACTCGATGTTTGGAGGAATGCCAGCCTACCAGATTTCAACCATTTACCAGGGGGCCTATATGAAAACCATCGACAGGGTTTTCTTGCTGGGATTATTAAGCCCCATCAAATATGTTTTCCTGTATCTTCTTGGTTTTTATATTTTGCTGTTAATTTTGAGGGTTAACCCGTGGCTTGCTGTGTTAGGAGCCATTGGCTTTGCATTTTCTTCCTATTTTTTCATTATCATCGAAGCCGGCCACAATTCAAAAGCTCATGCCCTGGGATACATAGCTCCGGTTTTGGGAGGTATTATACTGGCCTATCGTGGAAAATATTTTTGGGGAGCAGCATTAACCGCACTTTTCCTTGCCCTTGAGCTCTCCGCCAACCACCCGCAGCTTACATATTATTTGTTTTTGATCGTTGTTATTTTCGGAATTGCCCAGTTTATTGAAAGTGTTCAAAAGAATCAACTTCCCCACTTTTTTAAAGCCTCGCTAGTACTCGTGATTGCGGCAATTTTGGCGGTGGGAGCAAATATTTCAGGCCTTTGGGCTACATGGGAATACGGCAAATACACCATTAGGGGCAAATCGGAATTAAGCTCCGAAAAAGAAAACAGAACCTCAGGTTTGGACATTGATTATGCCACGCAATGGAGTTATGGAATTCCTGAAACTTTCACCTTGCTAATCCCCGATTTTATGGGAGGTGCATCAGGAAAAGCACCATCTGAAAATTCAAAAACCTTTGAGGAATTAAAACGTGTGGTTCCTGGTCAAGCCAACCAATACCTTCAGTACTTTTCGATGTACTGGGGAAAACAACCCTTTACTTCAGGCCCTGTTTATGTGGGAGCCGTCATGATTTTTCTTTTTGTTCTTGGCTTAATCGTGGTAAAAGGAAAATATAAATGGTGGCTTTTAACTGCTACAATATTGAGTATTTTGCTCTCGTGGGGGAAAAACTTCATGCCACTCACCGAATTTTTTCTTCATTATATGCCGGCCTACAATAAATTCAGAGCCGTTTCGATGACCCTTGTTATCGCAAATGTGGCAATTCCAATACTTGGTATTTTAGCACTGAAAGAGTTGATCGAGCGAAAAGCCGACAAGAAAAAAAACCTCAAGGATTTAGGAATTGCTTTGGGGCTTACAGGCGGATTGATACTTTTTATTATGGCTTTTGCAGGATCCATTTTCAGTTTTTCAGCAAGTTCCGATAACCAGCTTCTCCAGGCCTGGTTTCCGCAGAACCTAATCTCGGCACTCGAACAGGATCGCTTATCACTGCTTCGAACCGAAGGCTTAAGATCACTCATTTTTATTTTACTTACAGGCCTGGCAATATGGGCTGTTATTGCTCAAAAAGTAAAAAAAGAGTATGCATTCATGGCACTTATCCTGCTTGTTACGATCGACATGTGGACAGTAAGCAAAAGATATTTGAATAGTGAAAACTTTGTAAATGCAAACAAGGTAGAAAAACCCTTTACTCCAACGGCTGCCAACCTCCAAATACTTCAGGACAAGGATCCGAATTTCAGAGTACTTAACAAAACTGTAAGTGCATTTAATGATGCATCCACATCATATTTCCATAAATCGATTGGGGGATATCACGGTGCCAAACTCCGAAGATACCAGGATTTGATTGATTATCACATTTCGCAGAATAATATGAACGTGCTGAACATGCTAAATACCAAATATTTTATAGTGCCGGGAGCCAATGGCCAACCCCAGGCTCAGTACAATCCCCAGGCACTGGGGAATGCATGGGCGGTAAAATCATTCAGAATTGTAAATAATGCTGATGAAGAAATTGAAGTATTAAATAATTTTGACCCTGCACGTGAAGCCATCATCGACAAAAGCTTTGCAAAATATGCGGAGGGCTTTAAGAGCAATACAAGCACAGATGCTGTAATAATTCTTACCAATTACCAGCCCAACAAACTGGTTTACAATTTTAGTTCCTCAGCCCAAGAAATGCTCGTTTTTTCAGAAATCTATTACGACAAAGGCTGGAACGTTTATGTTGACGGTGAAAAACAAGACTATTTCAGGGCAAATTATATTTTACGCGCTATGATTGTTCCTGCCGGAACACATGAAATTATTTGGGAATTTGAACCGGATGTTTACTACACAGGCGGAATAATTTCAACCATCGCATCAATAATTATTCTGCTGTTGTTTTTTGCAGGTTTGGCTTTGGAAATGAAGAAAAATTTGGGAACAGCCCAAAAATAAAAAATGCCCAAAAAGGTTCTCATAATCACATATTACTGGCCACCGGGTGGAGGTGCAGGGGTTCAGCGCTGGCTGAAGTTTGTAAAATACCTGCCTGAATTTGGATGGGAACCTGTGGTGTATGTGCCCGAAAATCCTGAATACACAGCCATAGATCATTCGCTTGAAAAAGATATTCCGGATGGAACAGAAATTCTCAAAACAAAAGTTTGGGAACCTTATGATGTTTATAAAAAATTTGTAAGGCTCAAAAAAGAAGACAAGATCAATTCGGCATTCGTTAGCGAAAAGAAAAAACCCAAACTCACCGAAAATTTAGCCATCGCGATACGCGGCAACTTTTTTATTCCGGATGCACGGAAATTCTGGGTGAAACCTTCGGTGAAATTTATAATGCAGTACCTGAAAAAAAATCCGGTTGACCTGATTGTTTCAACAGGACCTCCCCACTCAATGCACCTTATCGCTCACCAATTAAAGCAAATTACCGGATTGCCCTGGATTGCAGATTTCAGAGACCCGTGGACCCAAATCAGCTATTACAGAGATTTGAAGCTTCTGCCATGGGCCGACAAAAAACACAAGCAGCTTGAAAAAAAAATGCTTGCGGAAGCCGATCAGGTTATGGTTGTTTCAGAAGGGATGAAGCAGGAGTTCGATGCCATATTCAGCAGAGATTATCAGGTAATTCCAAATGGATTTGACGAAGATGACATCCCGAAAGGAAAGATTATCAGGGACAAAAAGTTCTCGATCGCACATATTGGCAGTCTCGCAACCTCAAGAAATCCGGCAGCACTTTGGGAAGCACTGAAGCAAATAGATGATGAAAATGCAGGATTCAGCGAACAGCTTGAAATTAAACTCGCAGGAAAGGTTGATATCAACGTTCTGGATATGATAAAATCCTACGGTCTTGAAAAAAACCTGACCCTCATCTCTTATCTTTCGCACGACAAAGTAATCGAAGAGCAACATAAATCGGCGGTATTGCTGCTGCTGATTCATGATACTCCAAAAGCCGGATTAATTTTGACAGGAAAGCTATTTGAATATTTATCGGCCAAAAGACCTATTTTATGCATTGGCCCTGAGGATGGAGATGCAGCAAAAATCATCAGCAAAACCCAAAGTGGAGCAACCGTGAATCGCGATAACACTTTGCTCATTAAGCAACAGATACTTAGGTTTTACAACGACTTTGTGCAAGGCACGGATTTTAATGGTTCAACAAAAATTGAACGTTATTCGCGAAAAGCACTTACCGGCCAATTGAGCCAAATTATGGATCAGATGATATAAATTTGAATTAACTACTGAAAGAACAGACTACATGAAAGAAAGCAACAGGATATTCGTATTGGCACCACATACCGATGACGGCGAGTTTGGTTGCGGTGGCGCTATCGCCAAATTTATTGAAGAAGGAAAAGAGGTATTTTATGTTGCATTTTCGATTTGTGAAGATTCGGTTCCCGCGGGCTTCCCAAAAAATATTCTCGAAATCGAAGTGAAAAATGCAACCAAAGTTCTTGGCATAAAACAGGAAAACCTCATCATTAAAAATTATCCCGTTAGAAAATTCCCCCAGCACCGACAGGAAATTCTCGAAGACCTTGTAAAACTCGAAAGAACATTCAAGCCCGACCTGGTTTTTCTCCCATCTTCGTTTGATGTACATCAGGATCATAAAGTAATATTTGAGGAAGGCCGCAGGGCTTTTAAAAAAACCTCAATCCTCGGGTACGAATTCCCATGGAACAATTTCGAATTCGATTCCACCACATTTATCGTGTTGGAAGAGGCTCATATCCAAAAGAAAATCGCAGCCATAGATGAATACAAATCGCAGGAAAAAAGGTTTTATGCCAACGAAAAACTCATCAAGGGACTGGCAAATTTCCGTGGATTGCAAATTAGCCGCGAGTTTGCAGAAACTTTCGAAACCATAAGATGGATCATATAAACCATATCATGATAAGCGGTACCGGGCGCTCCGGAACCAATATTACCAAGGCCATTTTTGCCCGTCACAGCAAAGTAGCCACCTTACCTTTTGAATACCGGATCATGATCGACCCGGGAGGAATCATCGACTTTTATAACAGCATCACTACATCGTGGTCGCCATTTGCCTCCGATAAAAAAATTAAAGACCTTGAACATTTTCTACTGACAAAATCAAGTCAATCTTTTGGTAAAAAATGGCTTGGTAAAATTATAAAGTATGTCGATCCATCAGGACTAAAAACTACGCCCCCACCCTATCACGGCTGGGAGCTCGAAAAATGGATACCTGGATACAAAAACTATGTTCTTCAGCTCATCGATCAACTCAAATCATTTGAGTATAGCGGAAGATGGCCCGGATCGGAAGGTTTTTCGAGGAATAATCAATTGTATTTTTCTGATAAATACCACACCGAAAACCTCATCCCGATATTACGAACCTTCATCACCAACACTACAAACAGCATTTTATCACATCAGGAACGCGAAGTTTTTGTTGAGGACAACACCTGGAATATTCTTTACGCCAGGGAACTTTTGGAAATACTGCCTCAGGCCAGGCTTATCCACATTGTTCGCGACCCCAGGGATGTGATTGCCTCCTTTATGAAGCAGAAATGGTCACCCTCCAATTTCGGCCAGGCTCTCGCTTTTTACAAATCTATTGTGGAGCGTTGGGATTCTGCTGAAAAACTGCTGGATCCAAAATTCTTTCATGTTGTGAAATTTGAGGAACTCATTGCAAAACCACAAAAGATGATCGAAAACATGTGTGACTTTGCAGGATTATCTTTTACAAAATCCATGACTGACCTCGATTTATCAAGAGGAAATATCGGGCGATGGAAACAAACATTAAATTCAGAAGAAATTGGACGAATTAAACAAGAGCTAAAGGATTTAGGTGGAATATTTGCCTCCTATTATTAAAATAAACCAACAAGATTGCAACACCAATTGCCGGAAACCCAATTGACCTGAGTGGCATTTATTGCTGCTTGCAAATATTAGAAAATCGTTAGTTTTGCTAATGACATTCGGTGATCAGTAATTGAATAAAGTGATACCTGACAAAATTGGGATAAGAGAGACTCAAAATAAAAAGAGGCATCGGTAATAGCAAGTAAAAACAGACATTTCAAAAATGGATACAATTAAAAATGTAATAATACTCACTGACAGTTTTCCATTTGGCCATTCGGAGCCATTTCTGGAATCAGAAATTATTTCATGGAAAGATTATCCATCTCTTGCAGTTACACTTCTCCCCATCCTAAATGCAAGTGGAAATAAGCGGCCAATACCTGAAAATTGGTCCGTTGACAGTCAATTGGTTTCAAAACTCAAATGGTATGAAAAGACCATTTTATTTACTTTTCCAATAGTTTTTCTCAATCCATTTTTCTGGAAAGAGTTGGCAAAATACCCTAAGATTATTTTTAAACCAAAAAAAATTCGCCGATTAATCGCTGTTTCAACATTTTCGTATGTTATCAGTAAATACCTTTTAAAAAACTATATGAAAATCCTCGCAGCACCTGGCACGCTTATTTATTCGTATTGGTTTTATTATTCGGCATACGGTGCAGCCCTCCTAAAACGCAAAGGATATCCTTTTAAATTGATTTCGAGAGCTCACCGAATGGACATATATCAAAACAGGAAAGAAACACATTACTATATCCCATTCCGTAAATTTCCTGTGTGGAATTATATCAATCAAATTTATCCCGTTTCCAAAGAAGGACGAGATTACCTGATGAGTAACCAATCCATTCCCAATCATAAACTTGAAGTGTCATATTTGGGTGTTGCTGAACAAACACACATCACTGCTTTTTCTGAAATCAAAACAATTAATTTGTTGTCTTGCAGCAATCTAGCACCGGTAAAAAGAATCAACCTATTGATTGATAATATTTCCATTTTTGGAGCAAAATACAAAACCATTGAAATTAAGTGGACACATATTGGCGATGGGCCATTAAAGGAAACGCTTACTAAGCATGCAAAAGAAAAACTCAAATCCAATAATATCGATCATATTTTTTTAGGAAATATCGACAACACAAAAGTACTTGATTATTATCAACAAAATACCATCGACTGTTTTGTAACCACCAGTGCAAGTGAAGGTTTACCGGTTTCGATCATGGAAGCTCTAAGCTTTGGTGTACCTGTTTTATCCACAAATGTTGGAGGCATTTCAGAAGCTGTGAATGATAAAGTCGGGTACTTGCTGGATTACGATTTTACCTATGAAGATTTCGAAAAAGGGATTTTGTATATTTTAAAATTTAAGGATAAAGCAAAAAGGAAGCAGATTGCAGATTGGGGTAACACTTTTTTTGGAGCTATAACAAATTACAAGAATTTTATTGAAAATGCTCTTATTCCAGAATACATTTAACCAATTTATTGATTTGTAGATAAATAGAACCAATCCAACAATTAAAAAAAAATTGCAGTGAAACTAAACAGAACAGATAAAATTAAAATTCTCATCCCCTTTTCAACCATGCTCAATACCGGCGATGCAGGTATTATGATCAGCACACTTAATTCGATTAAACGCAGCTACGGTGAGGGAGCCTTTGTTCTGATTGGGTCACATCAGGTAGCAAAAGCTACAGAGTATTATCCCGAAATAAATTACATGGAATATAAACCCAACCTGAACGACCGGATTTTCAGACGTGGGCTTACAAAAATCCCCAGAAATTATTTAATCCTTTTAGTCAGAAATGTTTTTGGAATCCTTCCAAACTTTTTACTCACAGGTTATGAAAAACAACTTATCCAGAACATCAAATCCTCCGACCTGGTAATTTCACCTGGTGGCGGCTACCTGACTGATGCTTATCACCTTCAATTTAATCTGGCGCTCTTTTCATGGATAATCCAAAGCGCCAAAAAACCGCTTGTATTTTATGCTCAGTCTATCGGTCCGATATGGAGAAAGCAAACCATCAGGCATCTCAGGTTTATTTTGCACAATGCCAGGGCTATCATTTTACGCGATTTCGAATCGGTTGATCATGTGAAAAAAATCTTTGGCACACTGCCGGAAAACTTTTCAGTTTCGGTTGACGAAGCCTTTACGTTTAAATCGCTTCCAACTACAAAACAGCTAAATAAAAATCACCTGGGCATTTCGGTGAGAGATTGGAATTTTTCCAACACAGGACATCCGCATCAAAAAACCATGCAATTGTTTAAAAATAACATGAAGCAACTCTGCGAAGATTTAATTAAAAAATACAATTGCAAAATCACCTTTTTATCAACATGTCAGGGAAATGCAGAATACAAGGATGACTCAGTGGTGGCCATGGATATTGTATCGCAGATTGATCCGGCTTTTACAATGAATATTAACGTTGACCGGAATTTTTATTCTCTTGATGCCCTGATTCAAAAATTCGCCAATTTCGATGTATTTATTGGCACAAGGATGCATTCGATAATTTTCAATTTCCTTAATCTGACACCCTGCCTTGGAATTGTATATGAATTTAAAACCAGAGAATTGTTCAAACGGATCGGCCTTGAAAATCTGCTTTTCGATATGCACTCACCTGATTATGAAAAGCTACTTGAAACGGCAAGTTATTTATTTGAAAACAAGGAAAAAATCCATTCTACGCTTCAGCAAAAAATTCCGGCACTTGTAGGCATGGCTTCAAAAAATATCGAGATTATCAAAAATGCAACACATTAAGCTTAGATCAAATAAACTCATCTTAAGACCTGACAATTTTTATTATCATATCTATCCTTTTATTCAGATCATCTGATATTTTGAAATAATAAACAGGAATCACAAACAATGCAGTTATGGCTGCACTTCGCACGATAATGTCGATGTAAAAATTCGGAAGCGCCGGAATTAAAGTGCTGAAATACCATGCTAAACCACCAATTAAAAAAATCCATAAATGACCCATTTTAAATGGCTGCATTTTAAATTGCCTGTAAATAAACATGTATTTCATGACTGTAAAAATCAGTTTCGAAATAAACGAAGCCAATGCTGCGCCCATAATTCCATACATGGGGATAAATATGATGTTGGTAACGATGATAATCAGCGTAAATACCGCCATTATGTAAGTTTGCCATCTATAATATTTTGAGTTCACAATGATTTGTCCGCTCAAGCCAAGCACAACCTCAGCCATATTGGCCAATCCGATAAAGAAAATTACATATTTTCCTTCACTGTACTGGTTGCCTATTAGCTGAAAAACATTGTCGATATTTCCCCAAATTCCAACAAAAAACAAAAGGCCAATGATCGATAGTGTTAAACTGCTTTTGGTATAAACCTCCGAAATGGTCTTTACATCGTTTGACTTCCATGCCTCCGAAATCACCGTTGATCCAATTTTGGCCATGGTTCTTACAGGAATTAAAATGAGTGTACCAAAGAAAAAACTGATGGTATAAACACCCGTAAGACTCAGGCCAAGATATTCGTTTACCATGATTACATCGATGGTTTGAACCAGACGGGCAGAAAAACTCGCCAGTATCCCGAAAAGGGCTACACTAATCATACTTTTTCTTAGTCCTAAATCGATGAAATTAAATTTGGGAACAATGTGAAATTTTTTCTCCCTGATCAAGGTGATCACAAAAAGCAATACAGGCAGGGCAAAAGCAAGCACATAAAGCCAAACAAAAGTGGAAAAACTTATCATCGAAAAGTAGTACATCACCAAAGCAATGATCACCACAATGCGCTGGTGAACTTCCTTGAACACAATTCCTTTTACGGCATTAAACAACATCCTGTAATATGAATCCATGATTCCGTAAAGCACCGAGAAAAATGCCAATGGAACCACAGCATAAAAATAGGGGATAAATAATGCAGAATCCTCCTCAATACCTGAAATAAAATAATTTTTAAAAAGAATATAAATGAGCGAGCTAAACAAAAATCCTGCAAGCACAATAATCAGCGACATCCCCAGGAAACCCTGGTGTTTTGCCTTTTCATCGCGGAATTGGGGAAAAATTTTGGTAGTAACGGAGTTCATTCCCAGGCTTGCAAACATGGCAAGCACCGAAGAATAGGAAACAAGCACGCGCAAAAGCCCGATTTCTTCGGTCGAAAGAAAACGGGTAAACAACACAGCGGTGGTTAAAAACCCAAGTCCTACACCAACGTACGACCAGATAACCCCTGAAATACTTTGTTTTTGTATTACGCCCACCTTCTTAAAATTTTGGTTCTATGCATCTAAATTATTATCAATGAGTAATCTTCCAACAAACTCCGAAATATCGTATTCAGTATTAAACACCTTGTGAAGCTCATAAAGAATCGGATATTTGGTAATTTCGGCATTCATCTGATGTATTTCATCATAAAAAACATTTACAGCTATCCGACCCTCCAAAACCACCTTTTCTGAAATGTTATCCGTAAAAAATCCTTTACCAATCAACAATCCCAGGGTTCTGTTCCTGCTCAGGTCGTTCAGTGAAGTAAGGGCAAAGTCGCCAATTCCACAATAGTTAAACAAGGTTTTTTTTGTACCCCCAAAGAGCAAAAGCAAACTGCGCATTTCTTTGAAGGCTTTGGTAAAAATCAGATTTTTAAGATTTGGCGATTCAAACTGGGCATCAACTACCCCGATGGCAATGGCATAAATGTTTTTTAAAATACTCAGCAATTCCACACCGCGTATGTCGGGCGAGTAATCAAGGTAAACAGGGGTATTGCTGAATAAACCCCTGATGGAGTGGAAAAGTTCCTTGTCCTCACAGCCAACGGTCAGTCCGGTAGGTTGCCTGTTGATTATTTCACGGGCAAAGGAAGGGCCTTTCATGGTACAAACCCTGTTAGGAACTATTTTAGTCAGGCACTCGATAATGGTGCAGCGATCGTCGCCAAACCCTTTTGCCAGATTTATCAGAATGGATTCGGGGTGCAATGTTTGATTTGAAATAAATTGGATGGTAGCTACCGAAGGTATGGCTATAAACACAAAAGCTTTGTTGGCCAACATCGAAAAATCACCGGAAGCTTTTAGGCCGGGATGCAGGTCGATATTGGGAAAATATTTATGATTGATATGTTCTGAATTAATATTTAAAACAACTTTTTCTTCAATGGTGAGCAAAGTCACATCAAATCCCTGCCTGGCGGCAAGAACATTTCCCAGAGCCGTGGCTATGGCTCCTCCCCCAATAAAATAAATCTTTTCTTTTATCATAATCCTAAAAATATGCTTGCGAAACAAATGGCGCAAAATTAATCCAATTGCCAAAACAGCAATACATAAACTGATGGCTTCACTTTCGTCCAAATAAAACCCGTAATTATTAGGGCCTCATCCCATTTTTCGGATCATTTGTTTTTAAATAAACAATCCTACGGTTTAATAGCAAGTTTAGTTTTTAAAACCCTTGCAATTCAGCGGCAATTTTAATTGAAGTATCATTAGGATTACTTGCAACAATGCCATATTTTTGCTTCATTTAATTATAATTAAAAAACAAAAACTCCAAGACAATGAAAAAATCAGCATTCACTTTCGCGATTTTTATGATAGTGTTTTTTTCGGGCAATCCCGCTCATTCACAATGGATACAGGTTGACCCCGGAATCAGTTACGACATTTTTACTATTTCGGCTTTCGATAATGGCCGTTTGATAGCCTGTGGAGGAAGCGGAAGCATTTTGATGAGTGATGATAAAGGAATATCCTGGAATGTAGCAACTTTAAGCTACGAATCGATAGTGAATGTGCATGCTTTCGGAAATTTTTGCATCGCCATCAGTGATCAGGGCTTTCTTTTTCAAAGCAATGACTACGGCGAAAGCTGGCAGAATATTGCAAACTTAGCGATTACACTTCGTGGACTACACATTGTTAACCCTGACAAGGCATACATTTCCGGACAATATGAAATGGTATTTGCATCTTCTGATAATTTTAGTTCATGGAACCCTGTTGAATACGTTTTTGGCCCGGGCTACTGGCTCAGGGATATCACTTTTCCAAACGAGCAAAACGGTTATGTTGTGGGTGACGGAGGAAGGGCTTACAAAACGCCAAACGCCGGATACGGCTGGTTTTTGATGGACACCAAAACCGATGAAAATTTACTCTCAGTATATTTCCCGTCGCCCGACACCGGCTATACTTGCGGAAACAACAGCACCATCCTCAAAACAACAGATGGCGGCATTACCTGGTTTAGCAGTTTTAATTTACAAATGAATCATTTCAGAAATGTTTTCTTTTTAACAAATGATGAAGGCTATGTTTCCGGAAACGACGGGATAATTATGCACACCAGCGATGGGGGCATCAATTGGGAAATGGAAGAAACAAATGTAAACACCAACCTCAGAGATTTTTATTATATCCCTGAGATTGAGCGCCTGCTGGTATGCGGCCACGGTGGGGTAATCCTGTATAATAACCTTACTACAAACCTGGAGGAAATTCAAAAACCTGCTGAAAGCAAAGTAAGCATCAAAGCTTTTCCAAATCCTGCAAATGACCAAATTACTTTCGAAATTAATAATACTAAAGGGGATGCATTAAATTTAACGATTTACGACACGCAGGGAAAATCAATGCTCCAATTTGATGATTTAATAAAAGGAATATTTCAGGCGGATATCTCCACATTCCCGGCAGGAAGCTATCAGTACGTATTTTCCATGAACAAAAACATCATACTTTCCGAGCAGTTTATCAAGCAGTAATTTCCAGGATTGAATTCCAGATACAACCTTTGAAAACAGGGTTTATTTCGTAATCTTTTTCTTTGTTTTATTTGATCCAGCCATCCAGATACTTGCATTCAGTTCAAAGCCAATCAAAACGATATTTGAATTGAAGTAAATCCAAAGCATAAATACAAGCAAAGTTCCTACGGAACCATAGAGTGCATTGTATCGCCCGAAATTCTCAATGTAATAATTAAACAGGTAGGATGTAAGTATCAACAATGCCGCTGATAGTGTACTTCCTGCTGAAATAAACCTGAATTCACGTTTTTTGGCGGGAGCAAAATAATAAAGAAACGAATTGGTAAACAAAAACAACGAAACGATTAAAATCCATCGAATGATCTGGATCAGGATAATGGTAAAATTATTGGTCAGCAAACCTTCATCCACCAGCCAGTGCATCACATGACCACCAACAATCGACAAGGAAATGAGGATGATTACCAGTATGGAAATGATAAAAAGCAAAAATACCGATAAAAGTCGCTGCCGGAACCACGACCTGTATTCCATATCATGATAGGTAGTATTGAAGCCCTCGATGACTGTATTGATACCATTGGTCGAAAAATAAAGCGCCAGCACAAAACCCAGGGAAAGCAGGTCGGAACGTGGCCTGGTAATAATCTCCTCGAGTGTACTGCTAACGTGGGTCCACAATGTTGCAGGAATTACATCTTTCAATGTTTCGAGCAGGGTAGGCTGAAAATCATCGATTGGAACAAAAGGGATGATAGTAAAGAAGAAAATGATGGCTGGAAAAATGGCCAGAAAAAAGTCAAACGAAATAGCCGATGCCCTCATGGTAAGACGCCCTTCGAAAAGCCCTTTTCCAAAAAAGGTAAGTACAGTAAAAAGGGGCAGGCCGTCAAAGCCCGGAAGCACAATTTTACGCAAGAGCCTGATGGTATAAGCCAGGCTGTTGCGAAGAGTAAGGACAAATCCTTTTCCGAACTTCGATAAAAACTTACTTTTTGGATCTAACAACTGTTGTCTTTTTTAAAAGTGATGGGCCGCTTTGAGGCTCATATCCAAACTTTTGATATGGTGCGTAAGTGCGCCTGAAGAAATGAAATCAACACCTGTTTCGGCATAGCTTCTGATATTTTCGAAGGTAATACCTCCGGAGGCCTCGGTTTCGTATTGCCCATTAATTTGCTTCAAGGCTGTTTTAATGCCGTCAACTGTAAAATTATCAAGCATAATCCTGTTAACGCCACCATAATCCAATACTTCAGCAAGTTCATTAAAATTTCTCACTTCAATTTCTATTTTCAACTGCAGGCCTTTCTCATGCAAATATTTGTGGGTGGCTTCGATGGCAGGTTTTATTCCTCCGGCAAAATCCACATGATTGTCCTTGATCAAAATCATATCGAAAAGCCCAAACCTGTGATTGAACCCACCACCAGCCTTTACAGCCTGCTTTTCGAGCATGCGGAGATTTGGGGTTGTTTTTCTGGTATCCAACAATTTCGTATGTAAGTTCTCGAGTTTGTCAACCATTTTTCTGGTTGTGGTAGCAATACCGCTCATTCGCTGAAGAAAATTAAGTGCCAGGCGCTCAGAAGTGAGAATGGATATCGATTTTCCTGCTACTGTAAAAACTACATCTCCCTTTTTTACCCGCTGACCATCATCCATCAATCCAATAAATTTAACGGTAGGGTCAACGGTTTCGAAAACCCTTTTGGCAACTTCAATGCCTGCCACCACGCCATCTTCTTTAATTAAAAGCTCAGCCCTGCCTTTGGCATTTGCAGGAATTGTTGAAAGTGAAGTATGGTCGCCATCGCCAAGATCTTCTGCTAAAGCTTGTTTTATTATTTCTTCAATATTCATATTTTTCCCCGAAATTTGCTGCAAATGTACTACTAAACCACATGATTTCAAATAAGCGAAATCCTCCCTTTTATTTTTATCGACCTTTACTGCAATATACCACGATAATCAATATTTTTGTGATTGAGTATATTTTTTCTGTTCATTAAAAGTTCGACTTTGCTGTACAGAAAGGAAAAAAGATATTTTTAACAGGACTTTCATTTATTTATCATGCTTGATTAATTCGACCAAAATGTTTCAAAACAAAGGAATCACCTACAAACTAATACTGTACGTCCTCAGCAGTATCATTATCATTTTTTCGATCATCATGGCAATCGACTTTCAGGCTTCACGTGAAATATTGATGCGTTCAGCACAACAAAATGCTTCAAACCTTGCCCTGACTACGGAAAAACAAATAGAAACTATATTACGGTCAGCTCAAAAAATACCTGAAAACCTCGCTCCAATCATCGAAAACAAGCATTATTCAGAAACGGAAATCAAAGGTTTTTTGAGCTCATTTGTAAAAAACAACGATGAAATTTTTGGGAGTTGTCTTGCTTATGAGCCTTACAGCTACGATCCATTAAAATATTATTTTGCTCCTTACTATTACAAGGACAGCGATTCGGTAGCCTATAAAAATCTTGGAGTGGAAAATTATCAGTACTTCGACTGGAATTGGTACCGCATACCAAAAAAAATAAATAAGCCATACTGGACCGAGCCCTATTTTGATGAAAGTGGCGGGAATATTATCATGTCAACCTATTCGGTGCCATTTTACAAACAGGCAAATGGTATGAGGATTTTCAATGGGATTATCACGGTAGATATCGACCTTAGTTGGCTAAACAGCCTTATCGACAGCATCGAAATCATTAAAAACGGGT
>JAIOZV010000014.1 GCA_021740425.1 Bacteroidales bacterium
TAATCCTTACAGCAATGAGTATTACAATGCTCATAGTAGTTTCCGTTTTTTTATTGATAAAGAAAGTGCAGACATAAAAAAGCCTTCCGGAAAATACTTCCCGAAAGGCAGGTAACAATAAAAAAAGTAGTATTCGATTTATTTGCTAAACATCAATTTTAGCATATTTTGCATTCTTCTCGATAAATTCTCGCCGCGGGGGCACTTCGTCACCCATGAGCATCGAAAATATTCTGTCGGCTTCGGTTCCGTTTTCGATGTTTACCTGGCGTAAAATACGGGTTTGTGGATCCATTGTTGTTGACCACAATTGTTCGGCGTTCATTTCACCCAAACCTTTGTAGCGCTGAATGTGTATGCCTTTGCCTTCGCCGTTTACCGACCATTCCTTTATCAGGGCAGTTCTTTCTTCATCCGACCAGCAGTACTTTTCTTCCTTGCCTTTCTTAATCAGATAAAGTGGTGGTGTGGCGATATACACGTATCCTTTTTCAACAAGCTCTTTCATATACCTGAAAAAGAAAGTGAGAATCAATGTGGCAATGTGGCTTCCGTCAACATCGGCATCCGTCATGATAATAACTTTGTGATACCTCAGCTTATCGAGATTAAGTGCTTTGCTGTCGTCTTCGGTTCCAATGGAAATGCCCAAAGCGGTAAACATATTCTTGATTTCTTCATTTTCGAAGATTTTATGAAGCATGGCTTTTTCCACATTCAATATTTTACCCCTGAGTGGAAGGATGGCCTGGAATTTTCTGTCACGGCCTTGTTTTGCCGTTCCACCGGCGGAGTCGCCCTCCACAAGGTAAATTTCACAAAGTGCAGGATCACGTTCAGAGCAGTCCGATAATTTTCCGGGCAGTCCTGTTGAGGAGAGTACATTTTTGCGTTGTACCAATTCGCGGGCTTTTCGGGCTGCATGACGGGCGGTGGCAGCCAAAATCACTTTGTTAACGATGGTTCTGGCTTCTTTTGGGTTTTCTTCGAGATAATGTGTCAGCGATTCGCTCACCATCATATCCACAGCACCCATTGCATCGGAGTTGCCGAGTTTGGTTTTGGTCTGCCCTTCAAACTGTGGTTCCTGTACTTTTATTGAAATGATGGCCGTAAGTCCTTCACGGAAATCATCACCATTGATGTCAAATTTGAGTTTTGAGAGCATTCCCGATTTGTCGGCGTAGGATTTCAGGGTGCGGGTAAGTCCTCTCCTAAATCCTGCCAGGTGGGTTCCTCCCTCATGTGTATTGATATTGTTTACATAAGAGTGAAGATTTTCACTGAATGAGGTGTTGTATTGCATGGCAATCTCGATGGGCATGTTGTTTTTCTCGCCTTCGATGGCAATGGGGTCGGGCATGAGTTTTTCTCTGGTTGCATCAAGGTAGTCGATAAAATCTGCCAGCCCTCTATCTGAGTAAAATTCATCGAATAAGAATTCTCCATTTTCGTTTTTTACCCGTTCATCGGTAATGGTAAGCCTGATGCCTTTGTTAAGAAATGAAAGTTCGCGCAAGCGTGAGGCAAGGGTATCATAATCGTATTCTGAAACTATAAAAATGGTGTTATCTGGTAAAAAAGTAACTTTTGTGCCATTTTCGTTTGATTCGCCAATTTCTTTAACAGGCTCTACCGGCTTGCCTCTGTGATATTCCTGATAGAATACTTTGCCTTCGCGATAAACGGTAGCTTCGAGTTTGATTGAAAGTGCATTAACACATGAAACGCCCACGCCGTGCAAACCGCCTGATACTTTGTAGGAACCCTTATCAAATTTACCTCCTGCATGGAGCACTGTCATTACAACTTCGAGTGCCGACCTGTTTTCTTTTTCGTGCAATCCTGTGGGGATACCACGGCCATTATCAGTTACGGTAATGGAATTGTTTTCATGGATAAAAACTTCGATGGTGTCGCAGTAGCCTGCAAGAGCTTCATCTATCGAATTGTCCACCACTTCATAAACCAGGTGGTGCAGCCCTTTTGTACTGATGTCACCAATGTACATGGCGGGTCTTTTTCTTACTGCTTCCAGTCCTTCAAGTACCTGAATGTTATCCGCCGAATAATCTTGTGAAGATAAATTTTTCTCTTCTGCTGTCATAATCAATTAATTGGAAAATATGCTTTAAATTAAGTGCAAAAATACTAAATATCTTTCTAATATTCACTATTTTACATAATCCGGGGAGGGGTTTTTATCAACAAAATCTGTTAAAAATTTATGGCTGTGTATTCATCTTTTTAAATACACACAAAACCAGTATCTTCAAGCCCTTATGAAAGGCTAAAAAACATAACCTTCATTGAGGTTTTTTGTTTTTAATAATTTGAATTAAAACGAAAAAGTAAATCCACCCATGGCATTTATCCTTTGGGAGGGATAATTGTACCAGCGTGAATATCGGGTTCCTATCACATTGTTGAGGTTTACAAATGCCGAAACCCTGCTGTTGAAGCGGTACTCACCACCCAGGTTTAAATCTGCGTAGGCTTTGTTTTCTTCTATCCTTGCATTTCCATTTTCGGTGACCCGGGCATAGGTGGCACTGTTAAAGAAAAGTTCGCCACCAAAGGAAACTTTTTCGGTGAGCATATATTTCCCTGATAAAACCAATTCGAGAGCAGGTTTATGCCACGGTTTGGCCTGGGTTTTTAGCTGATAGTCATTGTAGGCAGCTCTGAGCATTACATTATAATATCTGCTTTGCTGATAGCCAAGTTCCAGCGAAACCGTGGTAACTGTGGCATCATCATAGATACCCGTGAATTTATTTCCGAAATTTTTGGAAATTTCAGGGCTGTAGTCCATCTGGTAATCGTTGTTGAAGAAAAGCATATTCTCCACCTCCGCATAAGCCACATTAAAATTGTAATCGAACGATTCATTTACTTTTCCTGTAACCCCGCCCTTAAACATATATTTTGTACTGGTAAATCCAAGTGGGAATAATGAATTTACCCAAAGATTTTCGGTGGTGACAGACCGAAAAGAGTTTCGCTGCAATCCGCCGCTTACCGAAGCGTAAAACCTGAGGTAATTGGGTATTACCTGGTAGGATGCGCGTATTTCCGGATAAATATAAAAATTGGATGTTGAATCTGCTGACAGTACCCCCCTTGCACCAACTGTTAAATCCAGGTACTCAAAATTCCAACGCAGGAAGGGCATGATTTCAGCAACAAAAGTTCCCTGGCTGATGAGGCTGTCGTGGTTGTTATAAAAGTCGAGATTAATGTCGGCTCCAAGCTCTTGTTTATCAACGAAATCGAAAAATTCGTTTTTTGAGTTCACATTGGATTTCAGGCCAATCTTCAGTTCGTTAGTTTGGTAAAGATCACTTAAATGATAAAAATTCAAGCCGGCACGGTAATTCGTTTTATCGGCTCTTTTTTTGTTTGATAAAATATTTAAATCAGCTCCTATGAGCGAATACCTTTGCCTGAGATCATCGTCTGCAATGGTATCGGCGATGTAATCATCAGGTTTAAAACCATAATAGTGAACCACATTCCTGTCGTAATGAATCTTTGCCGACAATATTTTTTCCTTTAAATAACTTTTTACATTAAGGCTGGCTTCGTTTTGGCTGAAAGCACTGTTGGCATAATCCTGAATATCGCCTTTTGACGAAAGATGACGCGCATGAAAACCAATGGAAAAATCTTTGGAGCTAAGGCTGTTGGTAAAAAGTTCAAGATAGGGCATGGTATAGTTTCCGAATCCTGCACGAAGGTAATTTCTGCGCATCTCCTCCTCCATATCCACATCAATGAGCAAGGGTTTTATGGGCGAGATTTCATAGTTTGTAAAAACCGGCTCGCTGCTGATGCTGTAACTCATGGGGAGGGCTTCAATATTGGTTTCGATTACTTGAGGGTTCAATGATTTTTTGAAGGCATCCGAAATTACAGGCTTGTAGGGAGCTACGATGGTTACTTCCTGATTTTGTCCAAATGATTCCGGGGTGTTTATTTGAAAAAACAATCCGGCAAGTATTATAATTATAAAATATCTGCGTTGCATTTTCATAGTTTTTGATCTTCCGACATTTTGTTGTGCTGTTTTTTTATTCACGTGCAGCCTGATTTAGTTTTTCAAAATTGTTCCGGTGGTATCAGGTTTCTGCCTTTCTTTTTCGGCTTCCTGTTTTTCGAGTAAGCTGAGTTTTTCTAAAGCTTCATTTTTTAAATCTTCGCCCGGATAGTTGTCGATGATACTTTGCAGGGTTTGGCGAGCCTGAAAAACATTGTTGTTTGCAGCATAAATGTCTGCTAACATAATAAACGCTTTTGCTTTCCAGTATTCGAAAGCGGCATAGTCGTTCACAAGTTCAAAAACCATTTCTTCAGCTTTCTGATAGTTCTTTAACTGAAATTGAATGGAGGTGAGCATATACTTTGCTTCGGCGCCTTTTTCGCCATCTGAGAGTTTGGTGGTAGTTTCAAATTTTTCGGTAGCAAGCGAAAAATTCTCAATGGCCAAAGCCGACTTTGCTGCCAGATAATGGGCGTTGAGCAATTGATCGTTATTGAGTTTTTCGCGATTCAGCAACTTTTCGGATACTGCGATGGCTTCCTTATAATTTCTCAACATGTAATTACAGGTCAATTGCCCGTTGATGGCCAAAGTAATGTTGCTTTGGTAATCGGCAGCCTGTTCAAGTTTTTGGTAATTTTCGAGTGCAGCGGAGTAGTCCTCAAATCCTAAGTTTAACTCGCCGGCTTTAACCAGTGCATTTTCCGTGAATTTCGATGTGGGATTTTCCAGCACAAAGTTGTATCCCGTGAGTGCTTCCGGTTTATTTCCAAGTTTATAATCACATTCGGCCCTGTAATAATTTGAGTTAAGAATAAATGCCCCGTTTGGAAATTGTTGCTGATAATCTGCGAAAGCGCTCACTGCACCTGAGCAATTGTTGTTCATGTACAACATTTCTGCGGCGAGATATGTCACCGAATCCTGTTCGCTTACCGTAACATTGGCAAAGGGCACTGTTTCAGCGTAGGCATAATATTCGCCTACGGCATTTTTATCAATGTAAATATTGCGAATGGTGCCAAGTGCTTCTTTGGCTTCGGCAGTTCCCGGATAATCGGCAACAATTTTTTTCATGGTCGCAATGGCATCGTTGTAATTATTTTGGTTGTAATAGATCAGGCCACTTTTTTGAAGTGCTTTGATTACATAGCTGCTTTTTGGGAATCCCGTCATCATTTTACCAAACCAATCCAAAGCTAGTTGGTTTTCGTTTGTCAGCAGATAGGATTCTGCAATTTCAAAATATGCATCATCAGCATAGCTTGAGCCCGGATAATTTTCGGTAAGATGTTTCAGCGATTCAATTTTGAGCATGTTATTCCCGGTGGCTCCCTGTGAAAGCGCTTTCTGGAAAATGGCATAATCGCTGTCGGGTGATTTTCTTTTGATAGCCCGGCTGTATTCGTCGATGGCTTCCTTGTAATTTTTGGTTATAAAATAACAATCCCCCATTCTTAAAATGGCATCAGTAACAAATTCCTCTGCCTTTGGTGCCGGCCTGCTAACGAATTGCTGAAAGGTTATTACCGCATTGTCGTAATATTTAAGCTTGAAATAGGCATAGCCCAAATTGTATTTTGTCATGGGATAGAGGTCGAGCTCGTAGGCACCAGGCGAAACCATGAAATCATCATAATAATCGATGGATTTGGTGTAATTTTCCATCCGGAAGTAGGTTTCGCCAGCCCAGTAACGTGCCCTCGCGGTCAGGCTCTTATCATAATTATTCGACAGTGATTTATTGAAATTCACCAGAGCCTGATCGTATTTCAATGCATTAAAAAGTTGAATGGCCCGCTGATAAGTTATTTTTTGATAGGCGGCCTTCAGGTTCTGATTTTTAATGCGAATTTTTTCGATGGCATCAATGGCTGTCTGGTAATCCTTTGTTGATAAAAAAATGTTGGTCAAATAGAGGTAGGCTTCACTTAAACGGTCGGAACCGGGATAATCTGAAATGTATTGTGTTAAAGCCTGAATGGAGCTGTTGAAGGGGTCGTAGGCCAGTTCGTAGGTTAGCTTTGCATAGTTAAAAAGTGCATCTTCCCTGATTTTTTCATTGCCTTCAATTTGATAAGCAGAATAAAAAGCGTTTTGGGCAAACTTTTTTTCGTTGGTTTCAAGGTAGCAACCGGCCAGGTGATAGTAAGCATTTTGAGCCATTTCGTCCTTTGACCCGGCCACTTTTTGAAATTTTTCGATGGCTTTTGCATATTCCCCGATTTGATAGTAAGCGTATGCCAATTGGTAGTTTTCTTCGCGGGTCAACGATTTAGAGGAACTGCTCTGGTACAGGTTAAAAAATTCAAGTGAATTTTCGTAATCACCATTGATGAAAAAAGCCTCGGCAACAATGCGTGCTGCTTCAGCCTTTTTCTTTTTATCGTTGATGTCGTTTTCGATTATTCCCGGGCCAATGCTTGCAATTTCATCATAATTTTTGTTGGTGTATTCGATTTGCAAAATGTAAAAAGGAATTTCTTTTCCAAATTCAGAGTTTTTATTGAGTTTCCTGAAATATTTAAGTGCTTTATCGTAATCCTGTTCCAAATAGGCAATTTGGGCATAATAATAATTTGCAGCATCGTGGTATTCCGATTCGGTATTCAAGATGGGGAACAGCACCTCCCTGGCCTTGTCGTAGTTTTCTTGCTGGATATAGCAATAGCCCATTTTGTAGAGGTACTCGGACATAAGCGGCGGAGAAAGCAAAAAGGGATCGACTTTGGTAAATTGTTCAATGGCATCTTTGTATTTTTTCAATCCGTAATGAACGAATCCAAGGTAGAGAAATGCCTGGTTGGTTCTGCTGTGGTCAGGATAATATCTGATAAAATCAGTAAATTTTTGCTTTGCCCCGGGATGGTCGAGTTTGTAATCGCAAAGTGCATCAAAAAATTGTGCGTCCAGGCGCATCACCGACTCCCCTGCCGGAAGCCCGTTGAGCAGACCATGAAACACCTCCTGCGCAGCCCCAAACTGCATTTTTTCTATCAGATCAAGTCCTAAAGTATAGGAGGCTTCTGGATCGTCATAGATTCGGGTTTGCTGTGCTGATAAATACACCGGGATGCAGATGAGCAGGGAAATTAACCCTGCTTTAACTAACGCTCTGATACTCATGCTTCTTTTTTCTAATGCTAAATTTGTTTTGCTTAAACATACATGCAAACGAAGGAATGGGGGAGATATTTTAACCCCGGGAAAGCGAAAAATCTCAGGTCAGCCCTTGCTTTTGGCAATCAAATACACAGAGCTTACATCGCGAAAACCCTTACTTTTGCAGGGTAAAACCATCGATTAATGAAAGTATTTAAATTTGGCGGGGCATCGGTTAAAAGCGCTAAAGCCATTAAAAATGTGGCATCCATCATCCGCTTATATCAGGGGCAGGAGCTTGTGGTTGTATTTTCGGCCATGGGAAAAACCACCAATGCTCTCGAAAACGTTGTGCATGCGGCCTATAATCACTTGCCGGATATCAACGAAAAAATTGATGTGGTCAGAAAATTCCATCAGGATATTCTGGATGACCTTTTTCGGGATGAAGCAAATCCTGTACATCATCTTTTGGATGGATTGATGCAGAACATAAAAGAATTTACTAAACATACAGGTTTTAGCTATGATGAATTTTACGACAGGATTGTTTCTTGGGGCGAACTGATTTCCACTGCGATCATCAGTGCCTGGTTTGATGAAACCGGATTAAAAAACATTTTAATCCCTGCACCGGCACTTATTAAAACCAACGATCATTACAGAGACGCTTCGGTGGATTGGCAAAAAACCTGTGAGCTCATCGGGAAGCAAATTCCTGCCATATTTTCTCAAAACCCTTACCACATCATAATCACACAGGGTTTTATTGCAAGCACAAAGGATGGCAAAAGAACAACCCTCGGACGCGAGGGATCCGATTTTACCGCTTCGGTTCTTGCTTTTTGTCTTAATGCCGAAAGGGTGGTGGTTTGGAAAGATGTGGAAGGTTTGCTCAATGCCGACCCAGTTTATTTTAAAAACACACAAAAAATCAGCAAACTCAGCTATCGCGAAACCATCGAACTTGCATTTTACGGAGCCAAAGTGCTTCATCCAAAAACCATAAAACCCTTACAAAACAAAAACATCCCCCTTGAGATCAAATCCTTTTACCAACCTCAGGAGCAGGGATCGATTATACAGGCCAGCGAAAAATCTGATTGTTTGTTGCCTTTTTTAATATTGAAAAAAAATCAGATGTTAATCTCTTTTTCTGCCAGGGATTTTTCGTTTGTAACCGAAGATAAGCTGCATCGTTTATTTGGCGTTTTTCATCAGCTCAATATCAGGATCAACCTGATGCAGAACTCTGCCATTAGTTTCACAGTTTGTATTAATGATGCAGGCGAAAAATTAATGGAAATCATCGGAGAATTGCAGCATGAATTTGAAATTCTCTACAACCGTGGGCTCGAGCTCTTAACAATCCGTCATTTTAATGATGACTTGCTGAAACAACATACCTCAAACTGTAAAATCTATATGGAACAGCGCAGTCGCAGCACACTCCGGGTTGTTTACAGCAGGGAGGTGCAGGGTGAGGGATGAATTATTAGTTAAGGTACTACTGCAATTTTTTGGAAACATTTTAAAAATAATTGACCATTAAAGCAGGCAGTCCACAGTTGATCTTATGTTAGCTTCCGACAGCCTAACAATGACAGCGCACTTGTGAATACTGACCGGAAACTGCGTACTGGCGACTGCTGACTAATTTTTTTCCCCATTAAATTGATAGTAGAACCTTAGTTAAAAGTTCATTGCGAAAGCTAATGTTGGGGGGTAGAGTTAATGGTTATTGGGTTATTAAGTTATTGTTCTATAAGGGAGCTAACGAATAAGCGGTAACCAATTCTGAATAACAATTTACAATGAATAACTTAGTGTAACACCCTGGCCGTTGAAGCTGCCATAGGGTTGAATATTGAGTTTGTTTTTTTCGTGATTGTTGTAAACCAATCTTCCTATGGCATAGCCCAACGCAGCACCGGCCACTACATCACTTGCCCAGTGTTTGTCATCGTAAATCCTCGAAAGAGCCACAAGACCAGCCAGTGAAAAAGCTGTTACTCCCACCCACCTTTTTTGTTTGTAGTAAGCTCCCAGCACCGTTGCGGCAGCAAAAACCACCGAAGTATGACCCGATGGGAAGGAATTGTTGTGAAAACCATCGAAGGGGCCTCCCCAGTAATTTGGATCCGGAGGGTTGGACTGCAAGGGGAGCATGCGTTGGAAAAGATTTTTAAATAAAAAAGTATAAGCCCCGGTTAGCACCACTGCCTTGCCGGTGAGAAGCGCTGCTGTTTCGGTTTCCTGGTTTTTTGCCACAAGGCCGTAAATATACATACCGCCAAGTAAGCCCACCAGATAATAAGTGCCAAATGGATCCAGAAAATTTTTGGTAATCAAATCTTTTTGGTCTGTGCGGTTTCGCTGGAAAAAATCTCTGATTACAGCATCTTGCGAATAAACTGCCAATGTTACCCCCGAAAAAGCAGCAAAGCCAATCCACTCATTTTTGTTCCATTTTATTGGAGCAATGGCTATATCGCGGGCATCTGAAAAGCCGGAGTTAATATAATTCCTGTTTAAATGCAGGTACTGATTGTCGGATTGTTGAGCAATTGCGGCATTTGTGGTTATAAAAAATGTTCCCAGAAAAACGAGGGAAATCATGATGAAGAGTTTCAGGAAATGATCATCTGATGTCTGAGATTTTTCGACATCGCCGGGAATTTTATCACCTGATTTTATTTTCAAAAGCTTTGGCTTGATGTTTTAATAACTATTAATGCCCGAATCAGTGAATTGTTTAATTCAATCTAAAATTTAAAGGCTTTGATTTTATTGTTCTTTTGTTTTTGCTTCATTCCAAAAAGCATCCATTTCATCCAGGGATAACTCCCCGAGGGCTTTGCCGTTTTTCCTGCTTTGATCTTCGATGTATTTGAAGCGTTCGATAAATTTTTTGTTGGTTCGTTCCAGGGCATCTTCGGGATTAACTCCGATAAACCTTGAATAATTTACCAGTGAAAAGAGCAAGTCGCCAAATTCTTTTTCCATTTTTTCGGTATTGGCGTTTTTAATTTCTTGCTGCAATTCAGCGATTTCTTCGTTTACTTTTTCCCACACCTGATCAGCATTTTCCCAATCGAAGCCAACGCCCCGAACCTTTTCCTGCATCCTGTATGCCTTTACCATGGCAGGCAGGGATTTTGGTACGCCATCCAAAACCGATTTCCGGTCTTTTTCCCTGAGTTTTATTTTTTCCCAATTATCTGCCACATCGCGGGCATTATTAACTTTTACATCGCTATAAATATGGGGATGGCGGCGGATGAGTTTTTCGCTTATGCTGTCGAGCACATCTTTTATATCAAAATCATTGGTTTCGGAACCTATTTTAGCATAAAAAACAAGGTGCAACATCAGGTCGCCCAATTCTTTTTTTATCCCGTCCATGTCCTTTTCCAGGATGGCATCCGAAAGTTCGTAGGTTTCTTCGATGGTGAGATATCTGAGGGTTTCGAGGGTTTGTTTTTTATCCCAGGGGCAGCCGGCTCGCAAATCATCCATGATGTTGAGCAGGCGCTCAAAAGCAGCTAATTTTTCTTTCATTACTTAAAATATTATGTATAAAATTCCTCGATCATTATCTGTTTGAGCGGCCAAAGATAACTCGGATAGTTTGTTTTGGAGATGAATAAAAGTTAATGTAAACCCAATCAAGCATCAGGCTGCCGGAAGTGTAAAGCTGAAGGTGCTCCCCACTCCGGGTTCGCTTTCCACAAAAAGTTCCCCGCCATTTTTTTCGATGAAGTCCTTGCATAGTATCAGTCCAAGACCTGTTCCTGATTCTTTTTCTGTTCCCGGCGACTTGAATTTTTCTTTCAAATTGAAAAGATTCCTGATATCAGAATTTTTAATCCCGACACCTGTATCTTTAAGCTTGATAATTATTTTACGCCCTGCCGTTTCATGCGGAAAATCTTCAACCGTAAAATTGATTCGGCCACCTTTGGGGGTAAATTTAATGGCGTTAGTAAGCAGATTGCGAATTACCACTTTTATTGTATCCTCATCGGCCAAAGCCAAATGTGAGGTATTTATTTGTTTGCTTATTTCTATTCGCTTGTTATGAAGCATCAACTGATTGGCTTTTATGGTTTCGCTGATTATTTCGGCCACGTCAAGTTTTTCAGGTGAAAGCTGAATTCTTCCTGTTTGCGAAGAAGCCCATTCCAGCAGGTTTTCGAGTAATTTGTAAATGTCGGAGGCGGATTCCTTAATAAAACCTGAAAATTCTTTTTTCTTTTGCTCGCTCAACATTTCAAAATCGTTGAACAAAAGGTCGGCAAAACCCAGTAAGCCATTAAAGGGGCCTTTCAGGTCGTGGGCTATTATCGAAAAAAAGCGGTCCTTTGTTGCGTTGGCCTCTTCCAGTTCGCGGGTTCGTTCTTTAACTCTGACTTCGAGTTGGCGATTATGCAGCTGAAGTTGGGCATTCAATTTCCGGTTATTCCAGTATTGAAGGAAAAGTACAATGAGTACGCTGGCAAAAAACAACGAAATGATTCCCGTAATAAACTGCATTCGTTCTTTTTGGCCATTCGATATCTTTAAATCCTTAATTTCGTTTTCCTGTCGCAGCATTTCATTTTCGCGCTTGCTTTTTTCTGATTCGTACTTAACTTTTAAATCTGCAATCTGATTTTTCAAATCCATGTCAAAAACAGAATCCCTTGCTTCGGCGTATTTTTTATAATAGGTGAAGGCCATATTCATTTTCCCTGTTTGTTCGTAAAGCCGCGACAAGCCTGCATAGTTGCGTTGTTGAATTCCCAAAAGATTTTCATGGGTTGCAATGTCGTTGCTTTCGAAAAACATGGCTTCGGCCTTGCTGTAATTTTTCCTTCCAAAATAAAGATTACCGAGGTTGTTGAGCGTGGAGGCAAGTCCGAAATTATCGCCAATCCTTTTCCTTATGTTTACACATTCCATAAAATATGTTTCTGCTGCTTTATCCAAACCTTTTGAGAGTTGAATCATGCCCAGGTTGTTCAGGGTGTTTCCTATACCGCGCTCATCGTTTATCTGTCTTTTTATCTCCAGCGATTTCTGATAATAAACCAGCGCACTGTCGGATAGTTTAAGGGCTTCGAATACCTGCCCGAGATTGTTGTAGGCTGCTGCGATTCCCGAAAAATTATTCACTGCCTGGTAAAAATCAAGCGCCTGATTGAGAAATTTTCCTGCATCATCAAAGTTGTTCACATCCTTATAAATTACGCCGATGTTGTTTAGGGTTTTGGCTATTGAGAGGGTGTCGTTCAAATCGAGTTTAAATATCAACGACCGGTTTAAATATTCCAGGGCTTTTGTAAAATCCCCGGAAGTTTGGGCAATAACGCCCAGATTGTTCAGGGTTTTTACAATATTGAGTGTGTCGTTCAACTGCTCACGCAAAATGAGTGATTGCTCGAAATAATCCATCGATTTGCCGTAATCGCCCATCAGGTAATAGCTTATTCCAATATTATTGAGGGTTCCCGACAGATTTTTTATACTTCCAAGATTCTTCTGTATTTCAACATTTTCAAGGTCGTACTCCAACGATTTCTGAGGATTTGATGATTGATAGAGCCCTGATAGCTGCATTAAAATCTCAGACCGTTCTACACCTGTTTTTTCGGGAAGTAAAACTTCAAGACTGTCGATTTTACCTGGGAGCTGTGCCATTGAAACATAGCTTAGCGTTAAAAGACCTATAATCAAAAGAAGTTTTTTCATTGGGGTGTTCGCTTAATAAGCTGCAAATATAACAAACCCTGTTATTTGATGTTATTGCTATTGTTTTGAAAAGAAAATTTAAGAAATTATTAACTTGCGGCGCTTTTTTAATAAACATCAAAACCTATGATAAAAGTGGATTTCAATATTGATAAAGTGAGGAAAGATTTTCCCATTTTAAGTCGGGAGATCTACAAAAGACCATTGGTGTATTTCGACAATGCGGCCACCAACCAAAAGCCGGTGCAGGTGCTCAACCGCATGGATTTGTATTACGAAAACCAAAACAGCAACATTCACAGGGGAGTTCATTTTTTGAGCCAGGAAGCCACCTCTGCCTACGAGGAGGCAAGGGAAACCATTAAAACTTTCATCAACGCGCATAGCCGGAGTGAAGTGGTTTTTACAAAGGGTACCACCGATGCCATCAATCTTGTTGCTCACTCTTTAGGGCGTAAATTGCTGAAGGCAGGTGATGAAATACTCATTACTTTCATGGAACATCATTCCAATATTGTTCCCTGGCAAATGGTATGCGAAACCACAGGAGCGTATTTGAAAGTGTGCAACATTACCGAAAAAGGTGAGATTGATATAGAGGATTTTAAAACCAAATTGAGCAGAAAAACCAGGATTGTGGCTCTGAATCATGTTTCCAACACCTTAGGCACCATCAACCCCGTGAAGGAAATCATTAAAATAACTCATGATGCCGGAGCGCTGGTTCTGATCGACGGAGCGCAGGCAGTGGCACATCTACAGGTTGATGTGCAAGACCTGGATTGCGATTTTTACTGCTTCTCCGGGCATAAAATTTATGCGCCTATGGGCACAGGAGTGCTTTATGGCAAAGAGGATATTCTGGATAAAATGCCCCCTTACCAGGGAGGTGGTGAAATGATAGCGATGGTTTCGTTTGAAAAGACTACTTACAATGAGTTGCCTTTTAAATTTGAAGCCGGAACCCCGAATGTAGGAGGAGCCCTGGGTCTTGAAGCCGCCATAAAATATGTGAACGGGTTTGGACTTGCAACACTCGCCGGGTATGAAGATGATCTGCTGAAATATGGAACCGAAAAATTGCTGCAAATCGAAGGCCTCCGTATTTATGGTGAGTCGGCGCTTAAAACTGGGGTCATTTCTTTCAATCTGAACAAGGTACATTCGTACGATGCCGGCACGCTGATCGATAAATTTGGCATTGCCGTCAGAACAGGGCACCTTTGCACCCAACCGCTTGTCGGTTTTTTTGGCGTCCCCGGATTCATCAGGGCATCGTTTGCGATGTACAACACCAAACAGGAAATTGATAAGTTGGTTGAAGCTGTTATAAAAACAAGGGAGATGCTACTGTAAAAAATTGGGTAACCCTTATAAAACTTCTACTAACAAATGATCCGCCGGTGGGAGGACAGGCTCAATAAGCAAAAACAATATTAACTATTTGAGGAATGAAAACAACAATTGAAGAAATAGAACAGCAAATCGCAGGTGAATTTGAAAACTTTGAAGATTGGCTTGAAAAATACAATTACATCATCGAGATGGGCAAAGACCTGCCATTGATCAATGAAAAATTTAAAACCAAACAAAACCTGATTAGTGGCTGCCAGTCGAGCGTATGGCTGCATGCGGATTATAAGGATGGGCTGGTTTTCTTTTCTGCGGACAGCGATGCAGTAATCACCAAGGGCATTGTAAATATGCTCATAAGAGTTTTGTCAGGTCAAACCCCCGAGGATATTATCAGCAGCCAACTCACATTTATTGATGAAGTAGGCCTGAAGGAGCATCTCTCGCCCACACGTTCAAACGGATTGGTTTCGATGATCAAACAGATGAAATTCTACGCCCTGGCTTTTCAGACAAAGTATGGTGCATAGGATAATTTCCCCAAAAATTACTTTTGCTCGTAAAACACAAAATTGAACTATCCGCTTTCTTCGGGCTTTTGTGGCTTCGCAGTTATTTTATTTCACAGCCAAGGAGGAAAGACTCTAAGGCGAAATTTATCCGACTTAGATCGTAATTGGTTTTATGGGAATTTTCACACCTTCGTGTAAATACATCCATGCAAGGGGCAAAAAAAATGCACAAGGTTCACAAATCATTTTGTGCTTTGAGAAACCCTTTGTGTACTTTGCGGTAAAAAAAACACCGGGGATGAATGACATTTGTGTCTGAAGCCCTAAAAGGATGAACAATCCTTAATTTTGATAGTTTTGCAAAATATAACGTAAGCAACATGATCAGAATAAACGAGGATTTTCTCAATCAAACTACATCAAAAGCAAAGGAATCGGAAAGGTTGCGGATGAACTATAATTTTCACCCCCACCTCGAAGATCCCATAAGCAGGATGCTGAATGCAATGGAACCGGGCACCTACATTCAGCCTCACAAGCACCAAACTCCTGACAGGTTTGAGGTGTTTTTGGTTTTGCGAGGCAGATTTGTGGTCTTTATTTTTAACGATGACGGTATTATATCCGATCATTACATTCTTGATGCTTGTGATGGTAATTATGGTGTGGAAATTCCGGCAAGGATATTTCATTCGCTGATGTCGCTGGAATCCGGGTCGGTAGCCTACGAAATAAAAGAGGGGCCTTACCAGCCGGCAACTGCAAAAAATTTCGCTCCGTGGGCACCTGCCGAAGGCGATGCCGGAGCCGAAGCTTTTATGGAAAAACTTCTTGACACCGTTGGATTAAACAATAAAACATGATTTTATGAAAGTATCAACCTTTTTTAGAAAAAGGCCGCTCTTGTTTGAGATCGTAAATCCATTGAATAAATTTATTAAAATGGAGGCCTTTAGCGGCATCTTGTTAATGATTGTTACTGCCATTGCCCTGATTATGGCCAACTCATTTATGTCGGATGCCTATTTTGGATTTTTCAAACAAAAACTCACTTTTGCCTTCGAAGGATTTGAGCTCAGCAAGCCTTTGCTTCTTTGGATCAACGATGGCCTGATGGCAATTTTCTTTTTACTCGTTGGCCTCGAAATTAAACGCGAAACCCAGACAGGTGAACTGTCGAGTATAAAAACTGCTGCTTTTCCGGCTTTTGCTGCCATTGGCGGGATGCTTATTCCTGCATTGTTTTATGAAATATTCAACTACCACGGTGATGGTTGGCCCGGATGGGGAATTCCCATGGCCACAGATATCGCCTTTGCCCTTGGGGTAATGACCTTATTGGGCAGCAGGGTACCGGTTGCGCTCAAATTGTTTCTTACAGCTCTGGCCATTGTTGATGACATAGGAGCTGTAGTTGTAATTGCACTTTTTTACAGCTCCTCCATCAATTACGAAGCTTTGATTCTTGCCGGACTGTTGTTTGCAACTTTAATGACCATGAACGCTTTCAAGGTTTTCAGGGTGTCCATCTATCTTTTTATAGGGGTTTTTCTTTGGATAGCTTTGCTAAAATCAGGTGTGCATGCTACCGTGGCCGGAATTTTACTCGCTATTGCCATCCCGGGTAAAGCCAGAAAATCAGTCGAAGAGTGTGTTTCGTCCAACGAGTCGGTGCTTGGTCGTTTAAAAGCCAACGACAGCCGTGAGGACACATTGGATGCTAAAAAGGATAAAAAACTCATTGCTGCCATTTACACCATCGGCGACAATTGCACCCACGCTGTTTCACCACTTTTACGCCTTGAACATTCACTACATTCGTGGGTTGCTTATCTTGTTGTTCCCATCTTTGCATTTGCCAATGCAGGTGTCATCTTTAAAGCCTCATTGTTTACAGATATTTTAAATCCCATTGCAACAGGCGTGTTTGCCGGTCTGGTCTTCGGAAAACCCATTGGGATTGCACTATTTTCCCTGCTGGCAACAAAACTTAAACTGGCCTCTTTGCCATCAGGCGTAAAATGGAAGCACATTATCGGAGCCGGTTTTTTGGGAGGTATTGGATTTACGATGTCTATTTTTATTGATAATCTGGCATTTGCCTCCGATCCTTACTACATCGAAATTGCTAAAATAGGTATCCTGTTTTCTTCTTTGATTGCAGGAATTGTTGGATACATTATTTTATTTATGGCAGGTAATCCTGAAAAAAAATAAGCTGATAATGCCGATATTTTATGGTTTAGAAACTTTTTATTCAAATAATTTTTATTAAAAAATGGCATCTCAAAAACCATCCATCCCAAAAGGGACACGTGATTTTACACCTGAGGAAATGGTGAAACGCAATTATATATTTAACACGATCAGGCAGGTTTTTCAGCTTTACGGCTATCAGCCCATCGAAACCCCGGCCATGGAAAACCTTTCAACCCTCCTCGGGAAATATGGAGATGAGGGCGACAAGTTATTGTATAAAATATTGAATAGCGGCGATTTTTTGTCGCATGTTGCAGAGGAAGATCTCAAAATAAACAATTCCGCTGTGTTGGCAGGTAAGATAGCTGAAAAAGGCCTGCGCTACGATCTCACAGTTCCATTTGCTCGCTTTGTAGTGCAGCATCGCAACGAAATTGTTTTTCCTTTTAAGCGCTACCAGATTCAGCCGGTTTGGCGTGCCGACCGTCCGCAAGCCGGGCGTTACCGCGAGTTTTACCAATGCGACGTGGATGTTATCGGCAGCGACTCGCTGCTCAATGAGGTGGAACTTATTCAGATTATCCATGATATATTTGAAAAGCTCAATATCCGTGTTATCGTTAAATTGAACAACCGCAAAATACTTGCAGGCATCGCCGAAATCATCGGTGAAACGGAAAAGATGACAGATATCACAGTGGCCATCGACAAGCTGGATAAAATTGGTTTGGAAAAGGTAAACCAGGAATTGCTCGAAAAGGGCATCTCCGCAGATGCAATCAGTAAACTGCAACCCATCCTGCTGATGACAGGAAGCGATTCCGAAAAATTTAAAGTTTTGGAAGAGGTGCTAACACTGAGCGAAATGGGGATGAAAGGCATCCGGGAGCTGAAAGAGGTTTTTGAAGATGTAAGGTTAACCGGCCTCGATAACCTTGTTGAACTCGATCTTACACTTGCCCGCGGATTGAATTATTACACGGGAGCCATCATCGAGGCAAAAGCTGCGGATGTTCAAATAGGAAGTATATGCGGAGGCGGGCGCTACGATGACCTGACCGGTATTTTCGGGATGCCCGGAACTTCCGGTGTGGGCATTTCTTTTGGTGCCGACAGGATTTATGATGTGATGAACCAAAGCAATCTTTTTCCCGATACCGGCAAGATTTCCACTCAGGTTTTCTTTGTCAATTTCGGCAAAGCCGAAGAAAAATATTGTTTACAGATTTTAAAGAAAGTCAGGGGCGAAAACATCAGCGCAGAGCTTTATCCGGAAGCTGCCAAAATGAAAAAGCAAATGGCTTATGCAGATAAAAATCACATTCCATGGGTAGTTTTGGCAGGAAAAAACGAACTGGAAAATGAAATGCTTTCGGTAAAAAATATGCGCACAGGTGAGCAGGAGCAATACAGTGTAAGTGATTTTATTCAACTTGTCAAATCATAGTGTATGAGGAATTTTGAATTTCAGGAGTTTGATACAGTTGGTGAGGAAACGCTGGAAGCCATTGGCAAAGCCGACAGGTTTAACCTTTGGATGTATCAAACCATAAAACCCTGGTGTAAGGGACGTACACTCGAAATAGGCAGTGGAGCCGGGAATATGTCAAAATATTTTATTGAGGATCATTTCAATATCATGCTTACCGACATTCGCGACAGCTACTGCCTTAAACTTGAAGAAAAATTTACAGGACATCCGAATTTACTTGGTGTGATGAATATCGATCTGGCAGATCCGGAATTTGACAAAAAGCACAGGCACATCTTCGACGCTTTCGACACCGTGTTTGCTTTAAATGTTGTTGAGCACATCAAGGACGATTTGCTGGCAATTCAAAACAGCCGGAAACTGCTTAAAAATGGTGGTCATCTCATTGTATTGGTTCCTTCGTACCAGACTTTTTACAATCGTTTCGATGTTAGCCTTGGCCATTACAGGCGCTATACCCGCAAGAGCCTGACGCGCGTATTTAAACATGGCGAATTTGAAGTCATTCATAAACAGCATTTCAACTTTGTGGGCTTGTTTGGCTGGTTTTTTTCAGGGAGTATTTTAAGAAAAGAGATTATTCCTGCAGGGCAGGTAAGGATTTTTAACCGGCTGGTTCCGCTTTTCAAAATGTTGGATACAGCTCTTTTCCACCATTTTGGCCTTTCCACTATTGTAGTTGGCCGAAAGTAACGAAATCCTACGGTTTTTTTACTTTCATATTTTGATGTATTATTTTGCCTGTATTTCCACAATTTGTTTTTTGCTTTCTAAAATAAATTAAATGTACAGGGATTTTGCCTTAATTAATTGATTTGTTTTTACTTTTGAAGCCCAACAGAAAAAACTCAGGATCATGGCTAAAAAAAAGGATATAGTTAAAGTACCGGTGGCAAAATCAAAAGAAATAAAGGCAGTTCGCAAATCCACTGTAAAACAAAAGCCAAGTGCCACACCCGAAGAAAGTCCATTGATTGCTAAAGTCCAACCTGAGGTGCAGGCCAATACGAAACCAGCGATTAACAAGCAAATGGAGCTCACCATAGCCTCTAAGCCGGAAACAGTAAAAGCAGATGTGAAAATCGAAGTATTTGCAGATAATGTGGTAATTGAACCTGAAAAAGCTTTTGACACCGATATAATTACCGATAATACCAGATTAAAAGACAGTAAAACCTTTGCAAAATCAGATGCTGTTGTGGAGCCAATATTGGCACCTGCAAATAAAACCAAAGAAATATCCAATACCAAAAGCCAGGATGCCGGGCTTGAAAAACCCCTGATTTCGGAGGAAGAAAAAATGAAAAATCCTGAAGTTGAATTTAAAGTAGAAATAAAAATGGAAGAAAATACCAAAGCTGAAGAGCCTGTAATAAGTGAAGTTGAAGCCTTGCAGGAGCTCACCGAAGAAAATGTAAACAAATCGTTGCTCATGGAGATTGCATGGGAAGTATGTAATCAGGTGGGAGGAATTTATACCGTGATTCAAACCAAAGTCCCTGCAACAAAAATGAAATGGGGAGACAATTATTTGCTCCTCGGGCCATATTTTTCCAATCAAACCGGAGCCATTTTTGAGTACGACAAAGATCTTTACAATGAGGAAAAAATAAGAAACAATCCTGATCCTGTTAAGGAGGTGGTAAGGCAAATGCACAGTATGGGATATGATGTTCATTATGGTACCTGGCTCATCGACGGGCGGCCAAAAGCCATTCTTTTCAATCCCCAGTCACTGTTGCCCAAAATTCACGAGCACAAATATATTTTCTGGGAACACCACAATATCACTTTGCCCGGAAACGACTATCTTGTTGATCAGGTAGTTTCATTCGGTTTCATGGTTTACGAATTTATAAAACTGTTGTCCTACAACGAAAACAATAACAAGCAGCTTATTGCGCATTTTCACGAATGGATGGCGGGAATCCCGATACCTGAGCTCAGGAGGCACAATATTAACATCAGGATAGTCTTTACTACCCATGCTACCATGCTAGGGCGTTATCTGGCCATGAACGATCCCGGGTTTTACGACCATCTGCCTTTTTACGACTGGGAAAAAGAAGCCAGTCATTTCAACATTGCTCACATCGTACAGGTTGAAAGAGCAGCTTCACATGGGGCACATATTTTCTCCACAGTCAGCGATATAACCGCCAACGAGTGCAAATATTTGCTTGGCCGGGAACCACAGGCTATTCTTCCAAACGGCCTTAACATTAAACGCTTTGAAGTGATGCATGAATTTCAGCAAATTCATAAGCAAACCAAAGGGAAAATCAATGAGTTTGTGATGGGTCATTTTTTCCATAATTATACCTTCGACCTCGATAAAACCCTATACTTTTTTACCTCCGGAAGGTTTGAATATTTCAATAAAGGATTCGACCTTACCCTTGAAGCATTGGCCAGGCTAAACTGGATGATGAAATCGGAGAATATCGATAAAACAGTGGTGATGTTCTTTATCACAAAAAATCCCTTCAGGTCGATCAATTCAAGTATCCTCGAATCGAGAGCCAAGCTTGAAGAGATCAGGCGCAATTGCGACAACATCCAGGAAGTACTGGCTGAGAAGCTTTTCAATAATATGCTTTCGCGGGATGATATCAACGAATTGCCAAACCTCAACGACCTTGTGGATGATTATTTGGCGCTGCGTCTAAGGAGAAACTTAGGCAGTTGGCGTGATACCCAAATGCCTGCCATCGTTACCCACGACCTCGTAGATGAGGGCGGTGATGCCATTATGAATTTCCTGAAAACCTCGCATTTGCTCAATTATCGTGAAGACAAGGTGAAAGTGGTTTATCATCCCGACTTTGTTTCTACCGCCAATCCGCTTTTTCGAATGGATTATCTTCAGTTTGTCAGGGGTTGTCACCTTGGTGTTTTCCCAAGTTATTATGAACCCTGGGGCTATACTCCGCTTGAGTGCTGTGCCAGCGGCCTCCCATCAATAACCACCGATCTTGCAGGCTTTGGTTCCTATGTTAAAAATCACGTGGAAGATAGCGATGAAAAAGGTTTGTGGGTAATTAACCGTCGAAATCGCCCGGCGGGTGATGTAGCTGATGACATTGCAAAAAAAATGTTCGATTTTGTTAAACTTGAACGGCGTGAGCGTATCGCACTAAGAAACCGAATCGAAAACAATTCAACCATGTTTGGCTGGCGTCAGTTGCGCAAATACTATGATAATGCCTATGCAAAGGTGCTTAAAATATAGCTGGCATTAAATTCCCGCATCTTGATGTTTTGTTAGGATTGCATCACCCGTCTGGCAGTCAAAAATCCTTGTTCAGACAGTTCAATTACTGCTTTGGAGTTTTTTGTCTGAAGCATCTCAAAGGATTATATATCTATGCACTGTTTTTCGTTGAAAGAAAAGAATACATTGTGAATTTGACAACACAAAGATGAATTTTTATGAAAAGATTTAAGCTTGCATCGCTTCCATTAGTGTTCCTGGTTTTTTTATGGGTTTCGGCTTGTAAACACGATCCTGCTGAAATGCCAAATCCCGGCGGGGGAGAGGAACCCGAAATTTGTGATACCGTGAATGTAACATTCCAGGGCTCGGTATTCCCGATTTTACAACAATACTGTCTGAGTTGTCACAGCGGGGCAACACCTGAAGCCGGGCTAAACTTTGAGAACTACGAGGATGTGGCTTTTGTTGCCCGGAGCGGACAACTGCTTGGAGCCATCAGGCACGAGGCGGGCTTTACGGCCATGCCGCCCTCAGGAATAAAACTATCTGATTGCAACATTGCAAAATTTGAAATCTGGATCCGCGATACAACCTTCACCGAGCCTGATCCGGGAGGCAATACCTGCGATCCCGATACAGTTTATTTTCAGAACACCATTTTGCCGCTCTTACAGTCATCCTGCGGCATTATCGGATGCCATGATCCGGGAACTGCCACCGGGCGAATCATCCTTACCGATTATAATTATATTATGAACTCAGGTGTAATTACTCCCGGAGACCCTCAGGATAGCGAGTTATATGAGAAAATTACAGAAGACGATCCTGACAAAGTTATGCCTCCACCACCAAATGCTTCCTTGACGGCTGAACAAAAAGCTGCTGTTTTTAAGTGGATTCAGCAGGGGGCTTTAAATAATTATTGCGATCAAGCGGAATGCGATACGGTAAATGTAACTTTCAGCACAACTATATGGCCTGTTGTGCAGGGACGATGTTTCGGATGCCATAACGGTCCCAATGCACAGGGAGGTATCAGCCTCGACAATTATACGAATATTGCTGAAGTCGCAAATTCAGGCAGATTGATGGGAGCTATCAGGCATGAGGAAGGTTATGCCCCCATGCCCCAAAACGGCAGCAAATTATCAGATTGCAACATTACTCAATTTCAAAAATGGATAAATGATGGTACACCAAACAATTAGTTATAGAAACCTGTTCGTAATATCAATTGTGGCAGTATTTTTTACCTGGGGTTTTAGCTCGTGTTACAACGATAACGAGGAAGACCTTTACCCGGGCACCATTGCCTGCGATACTACAAACATTACATACGCGGGAACTGTGGCTCCCATTCTTCAGATCAATTGCAACGGATGCCACAATACTGTAGTTCAGCAGTCGGGCATCATTACCGACAATTATTCCGACCTGCAAACCATAATTAACAATGGTAGTTTCAAAGGAGCAATCAACCATCTCGGTGGTTTTTCACCCATGCCGAAGGATGGAGGAAAACTCAGCGATTGCGATCTTAAACAGATCAATATCTGGCTCGACAGCGGATCCCCCAACAATTAAAACATTAAATTTTCGAATATGAAAATGAGCTTTATAAAATTAAGAATAATGAGACCTGCCACTTTGCTGCTTGCCTTCCTCTTGTCATTTTCGGTGTCGAGAGCACAGGACGATCTGATGACTTTGTTTGATCAGGGAGAGGAAACCACAGATTACACTTATGCAACTTTTAAAACAAGCAGACTTGTGTTGGGGCAATCGGTCGAAAATCCTGCCAAAGGAACCATGTTGTTTTTAATTCAGCACCATTTTGGCTACATCAATACTGGAGCCTATGAGTTTTGGGGTCTCGACCAGGCAACCATCAGGCTGGGACTGGAGTACGGCCTCAACGACTGGCTGGCATTTGGTGTCGGACGCAGCAGTTACAAAAAAAACTATGACGGGTTTTTGAAAGCAAAAATACTCAGGCAAAGTTCAGGTGCTGTAAACATGCCCCTGTCCATTTCGTATTTTGGAAGCCTTGCGCTAAACTCATTGAAGTGGTCTGAGCCCGATCGTAAAAATTATTTTTCTTCAAGATTGTCCTACACCCATCAATTGCTGATAGCCCGAAAATTGAGTCCTGCCATTTCGCTGCAGATTACGCCAACCATCGTTCACAAAAACCTGGTTCCAACCAACGAAGACAAGAATACTATTTTTGCCAGCGGTTTTGGTGGCAGGTTAAAGGTGAGCAATCGGGTTTCGGTAAATGCTGAATACTTTTATGTGCTCCCCGATCAAATCGTTTCACAGGAATATGATAACTCCTTCTCTTTAGGTTTTGATATAGAAACAGGAGGGCATGTGTTTCAGCTTTTCCTCACCAATTCAAACCCCATTTTCGAAAGTGGTTTTATTACCGAAACAAATGGTAAATGGACAAATGGTGACATTTATTTCGGTTTTAATATTTCCAGGGCATTTACAATAGTTAAACCCGAAGGATTTAAAGAGTAAGCCTTATTCGCGTTGGATTCGTTATTCCAAAGCTTCGTTACCATTGGGATACCTTTTGCCCCTTTCGTGGTAAACACGAAAAACCATGGAGCAGAAATGAAGCTGTGGGAAAATGAATGTGTTATGAAAAGTGGTTTATGGGTTTCTTCATGCTTTCACCGATTCATTTTTATCATCATCACAGTAGGCTTAAAGAAATACACCTGGTTCAAAATTCCTTGTGACCTAAATAAAATGCACTATGTGTTTTGTGGTAAAAAATAATCCCACCAAAAATCGCATGTTCCGGATATTCCTGACCTCTTTTTTTTTGTGCGTTCATTAAAATGTAAAACTCGTTTTCGGTTTTCAAATCACATTTTGTTAATTTGCAAAAAATTCAAAATTTATGAACGTACTCATACTTGGATCCGGTGGCCGTGAACATGCTTTTGCCTGGAAAATTGCGCAAAGCCCCCAACTTGAAAACCTGTTTATTGCACCCGGAAATGCAGGCACCATTTCCCATGGCCTCAATGTGGATTTAAACCCGGAAGATTTTGACGGGATTGCCCGTTTTGTTTCTGATAACAAAATAGATATGATTGTGGTAGGTCCGGAAGCTCCCCTTGTAAAAGGCATCCGCGATTTTTTTGACGAAAAGCCGCAGTTTGCACACCTGTCTGTTATTGGTCCCTCCAAGGCAGGTGCTATGCTTGAAGGCAGCAAGGATTTTGCAAAAGCATTCATGAAAAAACATCAAATTCCCACAGCAGCTTATCAAACCTTTGGAGCAGGTGAAACCGGTAAAGGCCATAATTTTATGGAAACACTGCGCCCTCCTTATGTACTTAAGGCCGATGGACTTGCCGCCGGCAAAGGCGTGATTATTACAGGAGATTTGGATTTTGCAAAAAATACCCTTACCGAAATGATCGACAGGGCAAAGTTCGGGGAGGCCAGCAGCAAAGTGGTTATCGAAGAATTTCTGGATGGAATTGAGGTTTCAGTTTTTGTGTTGACTGATGGGAAAAATTATGTTATGCTGCCCGAAGCCAAAGATTACAAAAGGATAGGAGAGGGCGATACAGGAAAAAACACAGGAGGTATGGGTAGCATTTCTCCCGTAGCTTTCGCTGATGATGTTTTTATGCGAAAAGTTGAGGATCAAATTATAAAACCAACCATTCATGGTCTGCAAAACGAAAATATACTTTACCAGGGTTTTATCTTTTTTGGGTTGATAAATGTCGGGGGCGAGCCCTTTGTTATTGAGTACAATTGCCGCATGGGCGATCCTGAGACTGAAGCCGTTATTCCACGAATTAAATCTGATTTTCTGGAATTGCTAAAGGCTGTAAAGCAGCAGGATCTTAACATGCAATCTATCCAATTTGAAACTAACCATGCAGCGTCTGTTTTCCTGGTTTCGGGAGGTTATCCCGACGATTATGAAAAAGGTAAAGTGATAACAGGCCTTGAAAACGTCTCAGGCAGCATAGTTTTTCATGCAGGCACAAAAATTCTTGATTGCAATACCGTAACCAGTGGTGGTCGTGTACTGGCAGTTACATCTCTCGCCCCCACCATGAAACTGGCTTTGGAGAAATCCTATGAAAATGTACAACGGATAAATTTTGATAAGAAAGCTTTTCGCCGTGATCTGGGAAATGATTTGCTAAAATATACCTCATCTTTGTAGCCGCTGATTCGAACAATTAAATCAGGAAATATCTATGATTATCCGACTTTTCAGGGCTCAGTACCTGCTTCAGTATGTGCTGCTGTTTTTATTCACGGCGCTGCTTTGGGCTGATGCTATCCTGTTTCCTGATTTGCTGGTCACAGGGCAGGGCTTTGAAGGCTTCCCCTTGATAAAAAAATTCGTACTCAGCTACCCGCTCCTGTCGGTATTTGTTTCCATTTTGCTGCTTTACACCCAGGCGCTGATGCTCAATGCCGCGGCAGGCGAGCACCGGCTGGTAGAGCGCAATCAGCTTGTGCTTGCTGCACTTTACGTTTTGATTATGTCGAGCCAGCCCGAAATGGTTCAACCCAACATGATGCTGCCTGTAAATCTCTTGCTCATTCTGGCGCTATACATTATCCTGAAACTTTATGGAGAGAAAGAATCGCTAAGTACGTTGTTTGATGTGGGGTTTCTGACGGGGCTGGCAACATTGTTTTTTTTCCCTGCTGTTGCCTTTCTGCCTTTTATTGTTGTGAGTTTGTTGGTTTTCCAAATGGTGCGGTGGCGTGAATGGCTTATCCCAATCGTTGGTTTTGTCACACCTTTCATTTTTGTAACGGTTTGGTATTTTTGGTTTGACCAATTACCCGAAAAATTTGATTATTTTTTGACATTATTTGCTTTTCAAATTCCATCATACCATGATGCTTCCGCGAATATGATTTTGATATGGGGTCTGTTTGCTGTACTGGTATTTTTTGGATTTATTAAAATCTTAAGATCAGCATCTGAAGGATCGGTGGAGCGCCGAAAAAAAAACAGGGTAGTAATCTTTATGTTTTTGTTTGCCCTGGCAAGTTCATTTTTTTCAGGACAAAAACTTATTTCTCATATCTATCTTGAGATCATTCCTGTGGTGATATTTTTATCATCCTATATTTCCGGGGTAAGGAAATTGTTTTTGACAGAGCTGATTGTGGCCATAATTTTTGTAGCCATCATTGCCATCAAAGTATTAAATTTTTCCTGAGATGCTTCAGCAATCCTTTTCAAATAAATTTATCGAAGCCGGTTGCGATGAAGCCGGCAGAGGATGTTTGGCCGGGCCTGTTTTTGCAGCAGCCGTAATTCTTCCAAAGGATTTTGAAAATGAACTGCTCAACGACTCTAAAAAATTAAAGGAAAAAGACCGTGATGCACTTCGTGTGCTTATCGAAGCGGAGGCGATGAGCTGGGCTGTGGCCAGTGTGGATAATGTGCTGATTGACGAAATTAACATCCTCAACGCTTCATTTCTGGCCATGCACCTTGCCATAGACCAACTAACCCAAATTCCCGGCCTATTACTCATCGATGGGAACCGCTTTAGATCCTATAAAAAAATTCCACACCAGTGCATTATTCATGGCGATGGGAAGTTTTTATCCATTGCGGCGGCTTCCATTTTAGCCAAAACCCACCGCGATGAATACATGAAAAAATTGCATGCTGAATATCCGGTTTACAACTGGAAACAAAATAAGGGTTATCCCACCAAAGCACATAAAAGAGCCATTGCCCAACATGGCACTACGCCTCTTCACAGGTTGACTTTTAACATGAACGAGCAGTTGAAGTTTGATTTTTAGTCCTACTTATTAGCGGAAGGGTTTCGGCACGAATTGGCTGAGATATTCCTGATAAAATCCACTGTTTAAAACCGCAGCATTCCACTGATTTGTCTCAGGTTGAGGCCTGTCATTTTCATTGTATATTCAGCAATAAGCAGGTTGTTTTCGGTCCGGCAGAAATTCCCGGAGAAGCCCGAAAATCGTTGTCCGGATTTGAGGAAGGTACAAATCGAAAAAGTGTAAGCTGTTCTCACGAATGCTCATTCCCGTAAGGGTGATGAACCTGAAATTACCGGCATCAAAGTAAACACCATTCATGGCACAAAATCCCCGCGTTAATTTTCCGGTTTCCGGAGGAATTGCGTATTGTTTTTTTAGGACTGTTGGTGGCCTTTTTATTTTCGCTTCGAATGATTTCCGTTAGAAACACCGAAATGTTAAAAAGATGATCGCAATCGATAAAAATGCCCTATGCCACAGGCCTTGCTTGAAAATAATTTGTTATCTTTGAGTTTTAAATACCTATGTTAAATGATTGATATATTAATAGATAGATTAACAAACTCAATTCGTAACACGATTAGTGGAGATCAGTTTAACACTGAAATCATTCAAGTTATTGTTGGCGAAAAAGGAATTACAAAAAAGGATTGGGTTTTTGACTGGAAAAATGAAATTAATGATACAAATAGAGAGGTTTACAAATTGGTAATTGTAAATAACGAAAAAATAACTCAAGGACTTATAAGCATTACCGACAACAATGATCACATTTTCATGAATTTGATTGAAAGTGCAAAATTCAATAAAGGCAAAAACAAATTGTACGAGGGCGTGCCTGGAAATTTAGTTGCTTTCGCTTGTAGACTTTCATTTGAGAAAGGATATGATGGAGTGGTTTCCTTTATTGCAAAAACAAAATTAGTCAGTCATTATAAAACAAGATTAGGTGCAACAATATTTCATGGTGATCAAATGTTCATAGATACACCAGCAGCACTTAAACTGATTAGACAATACTTTAATAAATAACAACATGAAAACTACAAAAGAAAAGGAAAATCCTGACATTGAATTTGTAAATCGGCCATTGACTCCAAAAGAAAAACAATCCTTTAGTGAATTCTTAAAAACAAGAAAGAAAAGGAAAGTAAGAAAGTTTACAAAAGAAAGCACAACCACACAACAATAGGCAGTATTTTCCAGCGAAGCCATATTAATCCTGCTCCACCAACTATTAGCCAACCATCCCCCCCCCAAAACCGCAGCAGGCCACTAATTTGTCGTAGATTCAGGCCCGCCATTTTCAAGGTGTATTTTGCAACAAGCAAGCGGTTTTCGGGAATGCGCATTCCCGGAAAGTTGATAAGCCTATCTTTCCGGCATCAAAATAAACACCATTCATGGCACAAAATCCCCGCGTTAATTTTCCGGTTTCAGGAGGAATTGCGGATCTTTTTTTTAAGACTTTTGGTGGCCTTTTTATTTTCGCTTCGAATGATTTCCGTTAGAAACACCGAAATATTAAAAAGTTGATCGCAATCGAAAAAAATGCCGGATGCCACAGGCCTTGATTGAAAATAATTTTGTAGGTTTGAGCGCACAAAAAATTAAGGTACCTACAAATGAAAAATTCCTGTTTCCTCATTGCTTCAGAAGTTCACCGCGAAAACTTGCTTGTGAGCTTGGTTTTTGAGAAGGTCAAACTCTTTGATGGTCTGTTACGATTCAATTCTATTTTTGAAAACATTCCCCCATTGCTTCGCTTAGAAATTTTCTCCTTTTTTCTTACAAATCCATTTTCTTTCAATACTTTTGGGGGAATGATCGAGAAATGCTAAACGTTTGCAACAATTATGAAAGACAGGATTCCAATATATAATATCAATTAAGACGAAGAGAATGAAAGTTTTATTTTACCAGATTATCGCAATTTTAGTTTGTTTATCCAGTTGTCAAACAACTGATAAAAATTTCGACAATGATGCGCAAGAACAGATTTCGGATTCATTAAAAACCGTAGCGATTCATTTTTTGAGAAGCTGGGAACCTCCCTTTAATCCTGACAAAGCAATAAATTTATTTACACAGAGTAAAGATTTCCATTTAGTAATTGATGGATTTACAACAAAAACATTTGAAGAATGGAAAGACGGAGTTCCAAACTATATGGCAGATGATGATAGTTTCTTTAAATCATATAAACATGAGATTAAAGATATTAGAACGGTAGTACTTTCGCCAGAATCTGGAGTAGTGACAATAACATATATTTGGGATAATATTTCAAGTAAAGATGATACACATAAAAGAGTTGATGGAGCAATTACACTTACTTGTAGACAAGAAAAAGATGGATGGAAAATTGTTCATTATCATGGTTCACATGGAGATGAAAGGATAGTTGAATAATAACTCAAAGATAATTAATACTAACATAATAACTGTTGCTAACGGCAAATCATAGCCCATAGCCGCTATAGTGCATCAAGACAAATGATTAGAAGCATAACAAACGAGTAATCAAAAAACATAATGCAAGTGAACGGCTGCAAGCCATATTTGCAACACATTAGCCAACCAGCCTCGCTCAAAACCACAACATGCCGCTGATTTGCCTTAAATTGATCCCCGCCATTTTCATGGTATATTCAGCCACCAGCAAACGGTTTTCGGCTTCAAGTGCTTTGCGCTGTATATCGCGGAATTCAATTTCGTTGATGGCTCCCGCCCGGTAAAGTTCTATGGCAATTATCAGGTTTTTATCAGCGTTGTCGAGGTTTGTTTTTTCGAGAGCCACCTCCTGAGAAGCCCCCACATAGCTGTTGAAAGTTTTATAAAGTTGAGCATGCATATTGTTTTGCATTTCATCGGCTTGAGCCACTGCCGAATTATATTCAATTTTGCTGTTTTGGAGTTCGCGCCGGCTGTTGAGGCCATTAAAAAGATTGTAATTAAAATTGAATCCAAACGCCGGTCCGCTGGTTGTGCTTGTTTCAAGCAAACCGGTTTCACTGCTAAGGTTGCTGTAAGCATAGTTAGCATAAAGCGAAAGCGAAGGCATCAGCTCAGCCCTCTTCTCCCTGATTTCCTGATATTTTACCCTGGCCTCTGATTTTACGAGCAAAACCGAATAATTCTGCTCCAGCATCGAAGCGTACATGTTCTGATAATCGACACTTGTTTCAGGCAAAATATCATGTTCTGCGGCAAATTCGATTTCAGGCGACCTTCCTGCCAGCATGTTGATGTCTGCTGCCAGGTTTTTCATGAGCACGCCCTGCCTGATGAATAAGGTGCTGTCGGTGCTCATGTCGATACGGGCCTGGTTCAGATCCACTTGGGAGGCCGCGCCAATATTGAATTTTTTTTCAGCTAATTCAAGGCGGGCACGGCTCACTTCAAGTGTGGAATTTAGTACCTGGAGAAGTTTTTGTTCCTGCACCAGCCTGAAATATAGGGATGCCAGGTCGAGATATGTAAATTCGATCTGTAGCTGAAGATTCATTTGCCCGATGTTTTCGAGCTCAGCAAGGCGATCTCTTGTTGCCCACATTTTCATGCCGTCAAAAACTGTCCAGTTCAGATTTGCCAAAAGGTTAAAATTATTATTGTTGGCACCTGATGCTTCCTTGGTTCTGCCATCGTAAAATTTTTGTTTGCTGTTTACAATGGCGTTGTTATTCGAAACGCCAAGATCCACAGTTGGCAAAAAGCCTGCATTGCCCGCAGTGTTATTGTTTTTTGAGATTTCAGCATCATTGGCCAGCATCAGCAGTTGAAAATTATTTTGCAGGGTAATGGCAAATATTTCCTGAAACGACAGAGTATCAGGCAAAGTCTGTGTTTTTAGATTTCCACAAAAAAGAATGGAAAGGGTTAAAAAAAGGCTGCAGTATATTTTAAGATTCCTCATGTTCTGATGATTTACGTGATGATAAATAGAGGTAAAGAGCCGGAATAACGTAAAGTGTAAGTACCAGCGAAAAGGTGAGCCCGCCAATGATCACGATCCCCATCGGGATGCGGCTGGTGGAAGCTTCGCCAAGGGCCAGTGCAATGGGCAATGCTCCAAGTATGGTGGCAAGGCTGGTCATAAGGATGGGGCGGAATCGCTGGCCGGCTGCGTCAATCACCGCCTCCCGTTTTTCCAGTCCCTGCCTCCTGCGCTGGTTGGCAAATTCTACGATCAGAATGCCGTTTTTCGTAACAATTCCCACCAAAACAATTACTCCGATCTGGCTGAAAATATTCAGAGTATGGCCAAAGAGCCAAAGCGAAAGAACGCCTCCTGCAAGTGCCAGCGGAACAGTAAGCATGATAATCAGAGGGTCGGAAAAGCTTTCGAATTGTGCTGCAAGCACCAGAAAAATCAATACCAGCGCCAGCAGAAAGGCAAAGGCAAGGCTGTTTGAGCTTTCGGAAAACTCTTTTGAAACCCCTGCCAGGCTGGTGCTGAAAGTGTCATCAAGCACCGATCCTGCTATTTTATCCATTTCCTCAATGCCTTTTCCCAAAGAAACACCTTCGGCAAGACTTGCAGAAATGGTTGCCGAAACATAGCGGTTGAACCTGAAAAGCTGAGGCGGTGTACTTTGGTAGGTCAAATTTACAAGGTTGTCGATTTGCACGGCCGTTCCCTTGTTGTTCCTCACGGTGATGGTTCTCAGGTCGAGCGGATCATCGCGGTTATCGCGTGTGGCCTGCCCGATTACCTGGTATTGTTTTCCGTTGTAGATGAAATATCCAAAGCGCTGGCCGCCAAAATAAAGCTGGATGGTTTCTGCAATATCGCGCACCGTAACACCCATCTCACGTGCCTTGTTTCTGTCGATTTCTACCTGCAGTTCCGGTTTGTTGAATTTCAGGTTCATATCCACCACACCAAAAGCCGGATTTTGTTGTGCTATGCCAAGGAATTCAGGAATTTTATTTTTGAGTGCCTCAAAGTTTGGTGCCTGAATAACATATTGTACCGGCAGTGAGCTGCCACGTCCGGCGCCAATGGTTTGTTCCTGCACCACAAACGAGCGTGCAAAGTTCATTTTGGCAATAATGGGTGAAAGTAGGTTGGCAATATCCTGCTGCGATTTTTTGCGTTCCGATGGTGGCACAAGGGTAATTCGAACAAAACCTGTATTTGTCGAAAGTGAAGACCCGAATCCCGGCGAAGTTACAGTGAGCAGGGATTCTATCCCCTTTAATGTGTCAACCACCTGTATTACTTCATTGATGTACTCATCCATTTTATCGAAGGATGTTCCTTCGGGAGCCGTACTCATAATCCTGAGCCGGCTCTTGTCTTCCATGGGGGCAAGCTCTGAGGGTAGTTCCCTCCCGATGTAATAAATTACAAAACCTGAGGCAACCATGATGAGCAGCCCAAGCCAGGGGCGTAAAACAAATTTGCGCAATGAAACCACATAGCCACTGATTAGGTTTCTGAAAAAAGGTTCCGTTTTTCTGAAAAGCCAGTTGGGGCGTTCACGGTTTTTCAAAATTCCGGCACTCATCATCGGGGTTAGGGTTAGCGAAACCACCGAAGAAATAATCACCGCACCCGCTACCACTACGCCAAACTCCCTGAACAATCTGCCTGTTAATCCCGAAAGGAAAATGATGGGCAGAAACACGGCGGCGAGGGTAATGGTAGTGGAGATGATAGCGAATACAATTTCTTTTGATCCTTTATGGGCAGCCTCGCGCGGGCTCATGCCCTGTTCAACTTTCGAATAAATATTTTCCATCACCACAATGGCATCGTCCACCACGATTCCTGTGGCAAGAACAATGCCCAGCAAGGTGAGTATGTTTATGGAAAAACCGGCGGCATACATGATGAAAAAGGATCCGATGAGTGAGATCGGGATGGCAATTATCGGGATTAATGTAGTTCTGAAATCTCTCAGGAAAAGGAATATTACCAGCACCACGAGCAGGAATGCGAGGATGATGGTTTCTTCAACTTCCGTGATGGCTTTGCGAATGCTTCGGGTGGTATCCAGCGCGACACCCGTTTTGATGTCGGAGGGCAAATCTTTTTTAATTTGATCCAATCGGGCAAAGGCTTCATCTACAATGTCGATATAATTTGCCCCCGGCTGTGGATTGAGTGCAATTCCCACCATGGGGATGCCGCCGTTTCCGCGAAGCAGGGTTCTTTCATTCTCCGGTGCCAGCCGTGCATTGCCAATGTCTTTCAGGCGTATCAGCGTTCCTGACCTTTCAGCAATAATCAGATCATTGAATTCATCTTCGGAGGTTAAGCGTCCAAGGGTGCGGATGGTTAATTCGTTGGTCATTCCTTCGATTCTCCCGGAGGGGATTTCAACATTTTCGCGAAGAAGCGCACTGCGCACATCCAAAGGTGTAAGGTTGAAAGCTGCCAGTTTCAGTGGGTCAAATTCGAGTTTCATCGAATATTTCTTTTCACCCCAAATTCTGATTTCGCTGACCCCTTCGATGGTTTGCAGCCGTTCTTTAAAGTTATTGATGGCAAAGTCCGTAAGTTCGATCAGGCTGCGTTTATCGCTTTGCACCGTAATTGATAAAATGGTTTGTGCATCGGCATCTGATTTATTTACTATGGGAGGATCGGCATCAGGAGGGAGATTTCGGACTGCTCTTGAAACTTTGTCGCGCACATCGTTGGCAGCGGCTTCCATATCTACCCCAAGGTTAAATTCAATGGTAACCGTGCTCCGCCCGTCACTGCTTGTTGATGTCATGGTGCGGATTCCTGCAATTCCGCTGATGGATTCCTCGAGGGCTTCGGTGATTTGTGATTCGATAACTGCTGCATTGGCACCAGGGTAATTGGTGGTAACGGTTACCACTGGCGGGTCAACGCTTGGGTATTCCCTCACGCCCAGAAAAGTGAACCCGATAAATCCGAACAAGACAATGAGAATGGAAACTACTGTGGTAAGTACGGGTCGGCTTATAAATACTGAAGATATGTTCATCGCTGGTCGGGATTTGTAATTTTTTCGGTGCTTTTCACAGAAACGGCCATCCCGTCTTTCAACAAAAGTAATCCACTGATGGCGATGGTGTCGCCGGCAACAATTCCAGAAGTAATCTGAACATATTTATCGCGCCTTATTCCGGTTTCAACTTCAATAAGTTTTGCAGCTCCATCCCGGATAACGAAAATGTTCTGACTGTTAAGCAATGGTACAACACAAAGGGTTGGTATCATTAATGCGTCAGGAATTTGGCGCAGATTTATGGTAATCTCGGCGAAAGCACCCGGTATAAGTTCGCCTTTTGGGTTGGCACGAAGTGCACGTACTTTAAGGGAGCGGGTGTTGGCATCAATTTGTGGCTCGGTGGCATAAATAGTAGCCGTATAATCTTTATCAGAACCTGCAACGGTAAATACTGCTTTCATCCCAACTGAAATCAGGGATGCATATCTTTCAGGTATCGAAAATTCAATTTTCACCGGGTCGGTTTGCACTAGTGTTGAAATGATTTCGCCCTGCGAAACCCAGGTTCCCTGGCTTACATAGCGTAAGCCGATTTTTCCGCTGAATGGTGATTCAATTTTCGATTTCCTGATTTTGGAATCTGTTAGTGCAATATCGGCCTCAAGCTCTTCCACTTTTGCCAAAGCACCGTCATACACTTCCTGCGAAATCCCATTGATGGAGAGTAATTGTTTTTTGCGGTTTTCGTCCTCTCTGGCGATCCGCATCTGGGCGTTGAATTTTTGCAATTGCGCCATGAGTTCCGAATCGTCAATCTGAACCAGTAAAGCTCCCTTGTCAATATGTGTTCCTTCCTTAAAATTTACAGCAACAATGCGGCCTGCAACTTCGCTGCGAAGTTCCATTTTTTCGTTGGGTTGGATGCTTCCCGAAGCTTTAATTATTTCGTTGATTGCCCCTGCTTCTGCCACAAAGGTTTCGATGGCCGGATCAGCTTTGGCTGTTTTCGAATTGCTTGTTTCATCACCTTGGCAAGCGTAAATGATTATCGTTAGAATGGTGAAAAGGAATACCTGATAGTAATGTCGTTTCATTGGATGTAGTTGTTTTTAGCAGGGGCAA
>JAIOZV010000015.1 GCA_021740425.1 Bacteroidales bacterium
GGGAGAAGGTGGAGTGAGGGAGTGATGGAGTGATGGAGTGATGGAGTGGTGGAGTGGTGGAGAGGATAGAGGGGAGAAGGGAGAAGGGAGAAGGGAGAAGGGAGTGACGGAGTGATGGAGTGGTGGAGTGAGGGAGAGGGGAGAGGGGAGAAGGGAGTGGTGGAGTGATGGAGTGGTGGAGTGACGGAGTTGTATTGTCCTGAAAAAAGGTTACACTATATTTAAACCAATTTCAGGATTATGAAGAGAAAGAGAAAAGTAAAGCATTATTCGGACGAATTTATATTCAATGTAGTCACGGAGTACCTTGTGACCGACTGTCCCGTTCTTCGGGGCTGCACCTGAAAAATGAGCCACAGAGTGGCGATAATCTTTATAGAAAAATCAAGTAGAATTGAAACGAGAGGTGCAGCCCCGAAGGACGGGGCAGGCGCACCGAAACAGAAACATTCCGAGATTTTCAGCAAGCCCTAACTCCCCTCGTGTTTAAAGTATTTTTGACATTATTTTTCACTACTGACCGACAAAAACTATGAGATTTCTCGCTACGCTTGCGCCATAGGCATCCCTTCGGGAAAATGACAAGGATTTCAAAGGTTTTGGTGGTGGAGGGGTTATACGGCGGCGGACCCGCCTTATACCCCCTCCAAAAACAGCTAACTATCTGTCATTCCGAACGAAGTGAGAATTCCTCTCCACATTTTTCTACCCTTTTCAAATTTAGTCGGTCAATAGTCATTATTTTTGATAATGCACAAAAAAAGCCGCTGTTGCGGCCATTCCTTTTGAAAAATACATTTTCTTATTTCATCGCGATGGTTTCGATTTCCACCATCACACCGAGCGGGAGTTTTACAACGCCATAGGCGGCACGCGCCGGCGGATTGTTGGGATAATACTTCCCATATACCTGGTTCATGGAGGCAAAGTTGTCCATGTCGCTGAGCAGACAGGTCGATTTTACCACATCATCGAAAGTGTAGCCGGCTTTTTCGAGGATGGCTCCAATGTTTTTCATCACCTGTTCGGTTTGTTCGGTAATACCGCCTTCAACCACTTTTCCGGTGGCCGGGTCGATGGGTATCTGACCCGAAATAAAAAGGCTTCCGTTGTTTTCGATGGCCTGACTGTAAGGTCCAACAGCGTTTGGTGCGTTTTGAGTGTAGATTACATTTTTCATTTTGTATGATATTTTAATGTGTTAAGAATTTACTGCGTTCAATATTCTATTTTTAGGTGGAAGTATTTGGATGTCTGGTCTCCGGAATAGATATTTTCAACACTCTATTTCTCCGGCATGTCTTTGAACTTTTATCATTTAACCTCTTTTTTCTAACATCTTCCCTCTATCTGTACGAATCCCTGAAATCTTTCTTTCTGTCATATTTCAGATCTTTGAGAATGGAAGCTTTTACGTTGATACCAAAGGACCAGCTTTTTCGCGATCCTGTGGGTATCCAGCTAAAGCGCATTTCCCAGCAGTGCAGGTCGCGGTAAAAATCGATGGTGGTGTAGGTAAATTTCTTCGCTTCAAAATCCCAGCCGGTTCTGAAATTTACCTTCCATTTGGGTGTAATGCTTATGTCGCCTGCAAGCCCCAGTGTTTGAACAGTTTTTCTTTCATCGAGTTGTTCGTAGTTGATGTACCGCGGGTTGTTCGAAAAGTTGAGGCTGTAATTGAGGGATATGCTCCAGGCATTGTTCCAGTTGATGTAATTATCGGGATTGTCGAGCACGTCATTAATTTCCTGTTCAGTATATTTCCCCAGAATTTCATCATTCTCTGACGGAGGGGGAGGGGCTCCACCACTTTTCCCTTTCCCTTTTTTTATGTCGTTTGCACTAAGCCTGTAACTCACACTAAAATTCCATGACGTATTTTCCATTCTGAAAAGTTTCCTGCTCACTTCATACTCGAACTTATCGAAGGTTCGGCCTGCTGAATCCACAGCATAAGGATTCCATGAAGAACGGTAAGTTATGTTGAGTTTTTTAAACAATGTGGTTCTGCCGCTGATTGATAATGAGGACCAATTGAGCGAGTCTTTTGCAACATCGTAGGATGTACTGAGGTTTAAGGCATCAAAAAGCACAACTTTTTTCATTCCTGTAACTGTATCTGATTTTGAGCGAACTTTCATCTCCAGATTGTTTCCCAAACTAAAACCAATGGAGCCTGATCGCCCATCGGGAGGCCCGCCGTAAAGGGATTTTTCAAAAACAGAATACCTCACCATATCTCCATCATTGTTAATCTGCACATTATCCCAATATCCCCAGTAACCGGAACCAAAATCGGGGCGGAGTGTAAACGAAACACTTGGCGTTACCACATGCCTGATGGCTGTTACAGGACCCTTATTAAACTGATACATCCCGTAAATTCGCGTGCTCAATGATGAAGAAAAACTAAACTCACGTGCGGCACTAAATTTATACAAGGTGTCGGTTTCGAGTTGGCCGACGAGTGTATCCTTTTCAGTAAATATGCTGTCGGGATTCCAGTTTTTTCGAATTGAATATGGATACCATTTTTCAGAGTAATTGATTGAGTTTGTGAGATTGAAATATTTGAGCACTTTTATGGAGCTGCTAACAGGGATGGTATGTTTGGCTCCGTACTTAAAATCCTCTTCCCAGCCGGGTTTAAAAATCAGGGTGTCGTTGGTAGTGATGCGATTGTCAGCATTCATACTGTATTTCATGCTTATATTTTCGTACCATTTGGGCTGGCCTACCTGGGTTTTTTTCCTGAAAGGGTAAAACTGCTTGGTGTTGAAGGTAAGGGTGGGTAAGGAAATATTGATTGATCCGTCGATGGTGTTTTGTTGGTGTGTTGCGTTGAGCGACAAAAACAGGCTGTTGTTGAAGCTGGTCTGGTAAGCAATACTCGATTGAAAAGTATTGGAAAGATAGGCTTCGGTGCTGGTTAAATTGAACTGGTTGAAGCTTGAGGACACAATATTTACATTTGCAGTAAATCTACTGTTAGGTTTTGCTTTTGGGTCTTGCGAGTGGGTCCATCTTATCGAAAAGTCAGTCTTTTTTTCAGTATCCGGATCATCACGATCGCCGAGAATATTCTTGGCGTAATTGAAATCAAAATTCCCGCTGTATTTGTAGCGGTTGGAATATCTGAACGTTGGCCGCACCGCCCAGCTTCCGCTGGAGTAAATATCTCCCGTAAAGGTAAAGTCCATGTAATCGTTGATACCAAAATAATAGCCCCCCCGTTCCAGAAAAAAGCCACGGTTTGATGACTCACCGGGCGATGGGACAATAATGCCGGAGCGCTGTCCGGTTTTGTTTGGAAAAAGCCCGAAAGGGACAAAAAGCGGGGTTGGCACACCCTCAATAACCATGAAGGCAGGGCCTGAAACAATTTTATTGTCAGGAATTACCTGTGCTTTGGAAAACCTAAATTCAAAATGCGGATGTTTTAAGTCGCAGGTGGTGTAGCTTCCATTTGCAACATTGATGCGGTCATCCGTCATTTTTTTTATCTTTTTTCCATGAAGGTAGCCCTCACCATCCTTAGTAATTACATGCTTAATCACCCCTTTTTTGGTGTCAAAATTATAATTCATTTCCTCCGAATTGAAACTTTGACCCGATTCGGTAAAAACAGGCTCACCTGTCATTTTTCCTGTAGAATCGGGAACACCTTTTGCAAAAACCGAATTGTTTAAAAAATCAATTTCAATGTAGGCAGCTTTGAGTTCGATATTGCCATATTCGATTACCGCATCATCGTACAAAAAAACTTTCCTTTCCTTGATGTCAAAATGAATTTTGCGGAATGATTTGTATTTTACGCTTGCTTCCAGACCAAAATTTTCGGATTTCTTTGAGGTGCTGTCAGTAAAAACCTGTGTTGTGTCGGGTGATGCGGCCTGATCGAGGCTGTCGGACAGGTTTTGAAAAGCATTGCTGCCAACACTGATGGAATCGCCGGCGGGTACTTCTGATTGTGCAGACAGGCAGGGAGTAAGGCTGATGAGCAACAGGGCGAATAAGGGAGCAATCATCATCGCTGATCCGAAACCCAATACCCTTTGCCTAAATTGCGACAATAAAATGTATTTGATGTTTGTTTTTTTCAAGATATGTTTGTTCGTGCCAGTCGGTTCGATCATTTATTTGGCAATGCAAAATAAAAAGAAATTGTGCTTGATATTTTTTTTCATTTCAAATTTCGTGCTACTTATCGAGAAATTTCACCGGATGATGGAGATTAAACAGCAAGAGGTAACTTTGTCAATAAATAATTTACAATAAAACAGATGGAACTCATTTATTTTTGGTTGCCTGCCTATCTTTGTAAAACGTTTAATCTGAATGAATAAATTAATCATTAAACAAATAAAATTTTGAATCCATTTTTTATCATGACTAAGAAACGCTTTAAAACTCTTTTTTTTATCTGTTTTGGAATTTTATTTCTGATGCAGGTTCATGGGCAGTCGGAAGCCAGCGAAAAAGCGTTCGACAAAGTGGTGATAGATGCAGGTCATGGAGGCAACGATAAAGGAGCGTCCGGAAGTGTGAGTGCAGAGAAAGATATAACACTTTCGATTTCATTGCTTATTGGAAGGTTGTTGAAGGAGCAAATGCCTGATGTTGAAGTGATTTATACCAGAAAAGATGACAGGTTTGTTCCGCTCCACAGGCGGGCCGAAATTGCAAACGAAAATCAGGCCGACCTTTTTATTTCGGTGCATTGTAATGCAATTTCAGATCCTGATTTTTTTGGTTCCGAAACTTACGTGATGGGCGTACATAAATCAGCCGAAAATCTTGAGGTTGCAAAAGCTGAAAATGCAGCCATTCTTTTGGAGGACAATTACGCCGAGTCCTACGATGGTTTCGATCCCGATTCCGATGAAGATTACATAATGCTGAATATGTTTCAGAGCGCATCCCTCGATCACAGCATCAGACTGTCGATGCTGGTACAGGAAAAGTTAAAGGAAAATGCAGGCATGTACGACCGGGGTGTTAAGCAGGCAGGATTTGTGGTTTTGTATCTTACTACTATGCCCGGAGTGCTGATTGAAACCGGTTTTTTGAGCAATCCTGCCGAGGAAAAATATTTATTGAATCCTGAGAATCAGCAAAAAATTGCAGAGGCCATTGTGGAAGCACTCCGTGAGTATAAAATTTATTTGAACGAATGAGCTGTTAAGGCTGTGTTATTTTGTTAAAATTTGAGTAGTTTTGTTCGGTCAATTTTAAAACAATGAATTTTGAAAATTTCAAGGGAATTTAAGGTTGGATTTATTTTTATCGCAGCAATTGCCATTTTTGTGTGGGGTTTCAACCTGCTGAAGGGAACCAACATCCTATCAGGCAAACGGTTTTTATACGCCGTTTACGATCGTGTTGACGGTCTTGAAAAGGATAACAAAGTACTGATAAATGGTTTGAATATTGGTAAAGTAAGTCGCCTCGCATTTATCCCCGAAACTTCCAAAATTATTGTGGAGCTATATATTCAAAACGAAGTGAATATTCCTGACAATTCGGTGGCCAATATTTATGGTGCTGACCTGCTTGGAACCAAAGCCATCGAAATCAGGTTCGGAAACTCTTCCACTTATGTCCAAAATTACGACACACTTATTTCGGCATTGGAGCAAAGCCTGATGGATCAGGTGAACGAACAGGTGGAGCCACTCAAAAGAAAAGCGCTGGCATTGATCAACTCCATCGATTCTACCATGTCCGATATCCAGTCGGTATTTAATGAGGATACCCGTTCCAATCTTACAAGTACCATCGAAAACATAAAAAAAACACTCTCCAATACCGAAAGTGCTACCTACAAAATCGACCACATGCTTACAGATGAGCAGCCGCGAATAATCTCAATCATGCAGAATCTGGAATCTATAACTGCAAACCTGGATCAAAACAGCGAAAATATCAACCGGATACTCAGTAATTTTGCTTCTCTGAGTGATTCGTTAGCCGCCTCTGAAATTCCCCAAACCATGCGTGAAGCACAAGAGGCTGTTGCAAATCTGAAATCAATCACCCAAAAGATAAATAATGGCGAGGGTAGTTTGGGGCAACTTATGACCAACGACAGTCTTTACATTCAACTGGAAAAGTCATCTTCATCACTCAATTTGCTGTTGGAGGATATCCGCTTGAATCCTAAGAAATATGTGAAGTTTTCAGTTTTTTAAGCAGGCCTTCACAAAAAAAAATCCTGAAAAATATTCAGGATTTTTTTTTAATCATTCATTCAGGAATTCAACAACAGCCCGCTTGAATTCATCAGGTTTTTCAAATTGCAGGAAGTGGCCTGCCCTGGGAATTGTAATCAATTTGCTGTTTGGAATTTTTTCATCCCCAATAAATGCTATATCTATAGTTCGCCCCGGATTCAGAAACCTGTTTGGAATAAGGTTGTCGTTTTCACCAAATAAAATCAAAGTCGGCTGACTGATTTGGCCAAGGATATCGATCATTGTTTCGTCCACCATGCCCTTTACCGAATTTACCACAGCATAGCAGTAAGCTTCAAAATCATCTGCTGAGCGTATGGCAATACGATCGGTAGTCATAAACTCAGCATCGTCAGGTACATTATAAAAATTGTAAGCCAGATTGGTTTGGATTTGTTCTACCGTTGTATTCATCACGCCATCCACGGTCATCACCTCGCGGAACCATTGTTTTTGCCCTTCGGTGAATTCTTCAAAACCGGCCGGATCAACAAGAATGATTTTTTGTATGGTATGCGGATAATTAACGGCTGCCATCATCGCGATTTGCCCACCCATTGAGTGGCCTGCAAGCACTACATTTTCAAGATTCAACTTATCGATGAAATCTTTTACAACTTCAGCATAAAACGACATTTTGCCGGAGTTTGCCAGCTTTGATGATTTCCCGTAACCCGGCAAATCGATGGCTATGCATCGGTATTGGCTTTTCAAACCTTCAATATTTTTTTTCCAGGCCTTCAGATAGCTTCCCAGACCGTGGATAAAAAGAATGGTTTGATCGCCGGTACCTTCATCAATATATGCCAGGTTAATATTATCCCTTAAGTCTAAGTATTTAACCTCAAAGGGGTACTGCATATCTTTCATCGTTTTCAATGGCAAGATGTCGCGGTACGGATTAAGGCTGTTTTGTGAATGGCTCATTTTACAATTCGTTATTAGCATGATCAGCAGCAGCATTACTGCGGGTGAAAATGAAAGTTGTGTTTTAATGTTTCGTGTATTCATCATCTTTTGATTTAAAGGTTAAAACATAAGCCATTTAAACACCAAAAAAGCAGTCCAGGGATTTACAGGTTTTGGTAATCCCGGTTCTGTATTTCCATTCACAAAATAGCTGTACGAGTTGTCGTTGCTATCGTAGAAATCGCCCAGCCAGCAGTATGCACCATGCATCTCGAGGCTCATGTACACACCAAGCTGGTAGCTTAATGATGCATTCAGTTCAAGCCCGATGTTTTTACCACCGCCGGCAGGTTCAACATTGCTCATGGCCCAGGCAGCTCCTGCCTTTCCCTTAAATTGGTAAGGAATGAACGCCCGGCTTGCATTTACTGTTCCTCCCAAAAGCCCGTAACCCATATTTGAAAGGTCGGCAATGAGCGGTGTAAAACGGTTGACCACATTTCCGTGAGGAAAAAGAATATAGGAACCGCTGCTGATAAAAATTCCGGCAGGTGCCCCCCAGGTGTTACCGGTGATCACACCTGAATATTTTTTGTCTTCTAATTTGTTGTCATCGCCGCTTGCGAAGAGTGCACCTAAACTCACCACATCGTCGGTGGTTTGGCCATAGCGGTATCCTGCTCTCAGGTTTGCTCCGAGGCCGCCAATGTCGGCACCTTTTGTCCATAAGGAATCTCCCTGATGCACGTTTGCAAGGCCAAAATTATAGTTGGCAAAGCCGGTGAGCCTGAAACGATCCATCATAAAATCATCATTGCGGCTGAAAAAAGCTCCCAGCCATAACACATCCGCTTTGTAATCATCGGCAAAGTTAAATTTGAAGGTGCCATTGTATTGGGTGAGGCGGCTGTTCAAGCCCTGTCCGTAAATGGATATTCCACCTTCACCGTTTCCACGATCCCGGAGGTAATACAACGAGCCGCCCAATTTCCACAGAGGCGTAAGGTCGCCTTCGTAGCTGAAGTATTGAAGGGTTACATCATCGCTTTCCTGAATATCGTTTTCGTACAATTGGTAGTATGCCAATGTCCATCGCGAAAAGTCTTTTGCCCTGTGAATTCTGATCCCCACAGCATCGGTACCCCAATATGCCAGGCGATATCCGGTTGTTGACATTTTATCGAAAAATGTGCGGTAGGTATCATAGGGTGTATCGAAAAGGCGCTGCATGCCAAGATTGATAAACCAGCCAGGTGCAGGCCTGTATTCCACCACAATGTTTTGAGTTTGCAGGTTTACCTGATCCGAAGAAATGGCTCCACCAAGATTTCCGCCCGTTCCGTAAGATTGATCGCCCCAGGTCCAGTCGATCTCGAAGGAAGCCCTCAGCGTTGCTTTGCCGTTGAATAATTTTGGCTGATAGATAAAAAACGGGATAATGCGTTGCTCGAAATAATAATTGGTGAGTGAATCGGATGTGTGCGTTGTATTATCACCCAAAAGGCGTCCGATAACCTGCCCTTTCATAAAAATATTTTCAGGGTAAAAATTTGAGCTCACAGCCTGGTTAATAAAATAGGCGATAAACTGAAATTCTTTGTTTGCTTTTCGGGGTACCTGATTATCGGAAAAGCTCACATAATTGCTTGTGGTGGATGAGTTGAGTTCCTGCGAACGGATGGACAAGCACGAAATCAGAAATATCAACATGAATACGGGAGCGTAAAGATTTTTCTTCATAGTTTTTTTGATTTAGTTGAACGCGAGAAGAAATGTCAGAAAAACAAACCAGACAGGTTACTCAAACAAACCTGTCTGGTTTTGGTATAAATGGCAGGTTATTCTTGTCCTACCCAGTAGTATTTTTGGATATTCATGGTTCCAAAAGCGCCACCACTGGTGCTGCCAAAACCGGCATCAGTAGTTGGAGGAGTTACCCCGGCAATTGCAGGGTCAATCTGTGCTACTTCATACCACATCGAATCCTGGGCTGCAGGATATACTTTAAAGATGCCCTGGCTGATTACTGTGAATGGTGAGCTTTGATTCAATGTAATATCCCAAATGTCATCATCCGCACTTTTAGTCATTTCATACGACCCTTCAAGAATTTGTGGAGTTCCTCCAACAAAAGCTGTTACCATATAGCTTTGATCCTGATAAAAATTAGCATACAAAGAATCGTCATAACCCAAACTTGCCAGAATAAGAGAAATGTCGTAAGCCGACCATTTCCCTATAATTCCAAGTTCCTTTACGTCCGTTGAAGCTACAATATCCTGATCTACACTGTTGCCTTCGGCACCAAAGAAGCTGCCTGATTTTGCGGTTAGTTCCAAAGTTTCATTTCCATCAAGCCGGTTGCTGTAAACAATAGTAATTGTGGCCACGGTTTCACCGGCTGTATGTGCTACCGAAAACTGTGCTGCCACAGGATTGGTGGCTACAAAAGTTAATGCAAAGTTGTTTGCATCAAGATTTCCGGTTTTGTCGGCATTTTTGTAAACAGCCTGATTAAATGTAACTGTAACAGTAGTGTTGTCGTCCGACAGATCTACAGATGAAATCTGAACTGCCAGTGAAGGGTTGTCATCGTCGTCATTGTTACATGCAACAAAGGTTAGTGCAAATGCTGCGAGGAGCATCAATGTTACTACTTTTAAATTTCTCATAATTTTAAATTTTAATTATTAATGGTTATTTAAAGTGATTGTGAATTTAGTTGTGAAAATGCTTTGAAAGCGGAGTGATGGATTATTATAGTACCGGATGGTTTGCTTCTGCGGTGGTAGAAACGATACATGCCTTAACCGGGCAATTATTCGATGCCATCGCAATTCAATCACAGAAGTTCCCTGTATGGTTCGTACAAGTTTATCTATTAGTATTTTGCCAGAATTATTTTTCATAGGGTTTAAACCATTTCCTTTAATTTTTTCCTGTCAATTTTACCTGCATCATTTTGCGGCAGCTCTTCTAAAAACTCGATGTGCTTTGGTACTTTATATTTTGCCAGTTTGCTGATGCAGTAATTTAAAATTTCATCCTTGCTAATATGTATTCCAGGATTCAAAACGACAAATGCTTTTCCTGTTTCGCCCCATTTTGTGTCGGGCACACCCACAATGGCAAGCGAACTGATGGCAGGATGCTGACCAAGTACGTGTTCAACTTCTGCCGGATAAACATTTTCACCGCCTGAAATATACATGTTTTTTATCCGGTCAACAACAAAATAGTATCCTTCTTTGTCCCTGATCATTAAATCACCTGTATGAAACCAACCACTTTGGATGGCTTTCGCTGATTCGTCAGGGTTTTTCCAATAACCCGGAGTTACCGTTGGGCCCGCTAAAACAAATTCACCAGGTTTGCCCATAGCTACTTCCTTAAAATTTTCATCTACCAGCTTTGCATGATAATAAAAATTGAGGGTTCCAATGGAGCCTTTTTTCCTAATGGCATCCTGATGGTCGAGTGAGGTTACATTCGGGCCTGCTTCAGTAAGGCCATAACCCTGACGGATTAATACTCCTTTGTCGTGCCATTGCTCGATTAGCGGAATGGGCATGGCCTCGCCACCAACAATGAAATAGCGCAAGCGGCTAAGTTTAACCTTGTTGAAAACCGGCGACTCAGCCATCATTTTCAACATGGTAGGTACGGCCCACCAAATGGTCGAATGTTCGTGGTCGAGCATTTCGAGTACAAGATCAGGATCGAAACTTTTAATTAAGAGCGTGTAAGCTCCGTGATGGATAAAGGGAGTGAGTAAAACATTCCAGCCCCCTGTATGAAAGGGCGGGGCACAATTTATAGAAACATCATTCGAGGTGATATTTAATCTTAATTCGGTGTTGATGCTATTCCAAAACAGCATTTTATGAGTGTAGATAGCACCTTTTGGGAAGGCGGTGGTTCCTGAAGTATATAAAATGAACATCGGGTCGTCTTCTTTAATTTCCGATACTATTGCTGGTGGCTCAAATTTGTTTTTGATACAAACCTTATTGATGTCTGCCAGATTATCCATCGAAAGTTTAAATGCTATCTTTTGAAAGGATTCCAGATTTTTAATTTTATCAAGAAATTTTTCATCATAAAAAATACCTGCAACTTCAGCATTGGAAATGATATAATTGAGTTCATCGGGTGCAAGACGATAATTGAGCGGCACCAGAATGATGCCCGTTTTTTGAGCAAGCGCAAACAGAACAACATACTCCATGCTAAATTCTGAAATGATCGCAAACCTGTCGCCTTTGGCAAAACCCTGCTCCTTACTTAGCATTCCTGCCAGATTGTTGCCCAATTTATTAAACTGGGCATAGCTGTATTCCCGCCCGGTTTCAAATTCTTTGAAAGCTATTTTGAGCGGGTTGTAGATGGCCCATTTCCCAAACCAGTCGAATACATTCATAGCTGTATATTGTTTTCTTTAATGATGTGTTTCAATTAACGTTTTTATTTCAGTTTCCTTTTTTGCTTCCAAAATAAATAATTAATCCTACGAAGGTTGAAGCAATAATTGCCGATGAAGCAGCAATTGCAGGGTTTCTGATTGTTCCTTCAAGATAGGGTGTGAATACTCCAAAATTCCAGCCAAAATCGCTGACAGTCCAGGGTAAAAAATAATAAATCCCGAAATGAACCAAAATTGCTGTTACAGAGGCCCAGAGTGGTGCCAGATAACCTTTGTGTTTCAAAAATATCCCAAAGATTACAGGGATAAAAGCTGCAGAAAAATAGGCATAAACTCCATTTTGCGCAAGCAAAGCCACACTTAGTTTAGGATGCATGATTTGCCTGAGTGAAATAAAAAATGTTACAATGGCCAGCAATGCAATCGAAACTTTATTGATGGAGATATAGGTCTTTTCCGATCTGATATTTTTTCCGAAAATAGGCCGGATGATGTCAGAGGTGATGGTTGTGGAAACCGATTGTATCAATCCTTCAAGGGTTGACATTCCTGCTGAAATCAGTCCCAAAACTACTATCAGCCCGATAAATACAGCCAAATTAGTGTTTGCAAATACTTTAACAACATAGGCAGGGATAATTCCGTCATTTTTAAGGGCTTCACCTTCGGCCATCAAATCAGGGAAAGTGAGGCGGGCATAAAAACCCGTGATGACCACTAAAAAGAATACAATTTCAACCACAGTAGCAACAAGCAGAAATCTGTTGACATCGCTCTCTTTTTTCAAGAGCAGCGATTTGGTGATGATATGAGGTTGAACCACCACGGCTACACCTATAATAAATTGAGCAAATATTATTTCGTAAAAATCTCTGAATAACGGGCTCGAAGGATAGGTTGAATTTGGAAGCTGTGGATCGATGCCTGCAAGTTTTTCCATAAATCCACCGATTCCATTGCTGAAGTGTTCGTAGCCCGACCCGATTAAAATAAAGGCTACAAGCAACATGATCAATGCCTGTATGGTGTTTGTGTAAACCATCGAGTTGGCACCACCAAACATCATGTAGCCAAACACAAACACGATCAATCCGCCGAGAATGTAAATCTCATCGATATTTAAAGATTTGGATAAAACTTTGGTAAGAGCAACTGCAATCAATACAATAAAAGTTATCAATAGCAATGAAAGAAAAGCCATAAAAAGTGCGTAGCCTTTACTGTTGTATCGTTTTCCGATCCATTGTGCCAGAGTAAGCGCTTTAACGGAATCGCCATATTTTCTGAAATTTTTGGTGAGGATGATCAAGGACAGGATAGCCCCGAGTGGAAAAACGATGCCGTAGGAAATGAAGGCGGAAACACCGAAATTGGCAATAAAACCAGGGTTGATTACAAATGTTGCAGCACTTGTCATGGAGGCAGCCAGCGAAAGTCCCACGGCAGTGGGGGAGAAGCTGATATTTCCTATGGCATAATCTGAGATGCTTTTAATTTTTAAAGCTCCCCTGATTACAAAATAGAGGATTACGGCCATGTAAAGACCTGCCAAAATCCATGTTCCGATAACTTGTACTTGTGTTGCCAAAGTGGGTTTGTGGTTATTTGTTAAAAGTTAATCGTTATTTGTTATGCGTTATTTGATGAGTCCCGAAGTTTCGGGAAAGTTCCGCTTTTGCGGGACTATTTGTTATTTGTAAAAAAGTTATAGGTTAATAGTTAATTGGCTGTAACTTCATGATTTTAGTTGATGAAAACTAATGAACTTTTATTTTAATTGTTAATTGGTCAATTTGTTAATTTAGTTTAATTTATTCAACTTTTTGCTATCGGCGAAGCGTAAGAAGGCTCTGCCGGGGAGTAACCTTTCAAGGAAAAAACCGATCCACGAAAATGCACAACTTTTTTCCCCTCCTTATTTCTTTCTTTACCTGATTCCCTCATTCCTTCTCACCCTCGTTCATTTGTTCCCCATCTTGTTGTGGTCAATAACGAATTACCATTAACGATTAACAAATAACTCTAAAATCTGAACGCTGCGCTTGCAAAAGCTAAACCTCCTCCTGAGCCAATAAAAAACATCAGGTCGCCCCGATTTATTTTTCCTGCATCAAGCCTGTCCTGAAATGCCAGTGGTACACAGGCAGAACCTGTATATCCATAATAATGCATGCTTGTTTGAGCCTTATCCCAGGGTTGCTTCAGCAGATTCATGGTTTGCCTGATGCTGTTGATATTGATTTGTGTTAAAAAATAATGATCAACATCTGAAGGGCCTGCGCCGATTCTTTCGCACAAAGTATTGCTCATCATCGCCCATATTTCAGGGTTAAGTGTTTTTGGGAATTTTTTCACAAATTGCAGCAAATGTCCTTTTTCTGCCACCACTTCATCCGTGACGGGCTGGAAAGTTCCACCTGCATAAATTCCCATGTAATCGTAATACTGTCCTTTGGTAATGAGTTGGCTTGCAAGGTAGCCGCGATTGGAATTTTCCTCTGCCTTTAAAATAAAAGCTCCTGCACCATCAGCAAAAAGAGTTACAGTATTTTTGTTTTCCATGTTCAGATATTTGCTCATGGCATAAGCCCCCACAACCATAATGGTATTGTAGTTTTCATCGCTGCGAATGTATTTTGCCCCCATGTCAAGAGCGGTGACGAATCCGGCGCAGGCCGTATTTACATCAAATGAACCTGCGTTTATCATCCCCATTTTGTATTGAACCTTTGATGCTGTGGAAGGCGAAATGTATTCGGGCGTATCTGTTGAAATGATGAGTAGGTCGATTTCCTCTGGTTTTATATTGCCGGCTTCCATAGCACGTTTGGCAGCTTCTATCACAAGATCGGCCACCGATTGTTCAGGGCTGCACCATCGGCGCTCATAAATTTCCACATTTTCGCGAAGCCAGGTGTCAACATCTTCGCCAAGCAACTCATCGAAATATGAATTTGGTATTACCTGCTCCGGAACATAGGCACCTGTTGAGTGTATGATTGCGTTTCTGCTCATTTATTGTTATTGAGTTATGTTATTGAGTTATTAGGTTATTGAGTTATTGAATTATTGAGTTATTGGGAATTTGAAATTACTTAAACGATCAACGTTTAACGATTAACCAATAACGATTAACCTCCCATCCTTCTAAACCGTCATTCCACCGTCAACACTCAAAGTATGGCCATTGATGTATGAGGCGAAATCAGAGCAAAGAAACATATAGGCATCTGCCATTTCTTCGGGAGTAGCCAGGCGTCCCAAAGGAACTTTTGTTTTCATGTCATCAAGTACCTTCTCCGGCATTTTCGCCACCATTTCAGTCATCGTAAAACCGGGAGCCACAGCGTTTACATTTACTCCTTTCCGACCAAATTCGCGCGCCCAGGTTTTTGTCATGCCGATGATTCCGGCTTTTGTAGCCACATAATTTGTTTGCCCGAAATTTCCATAAAGTCCAACAACAGATGAGGCATTAACAATTTTACCAAAACCTTTATCGAGCATTATGGGTGCTATGGCTTTGGTGCAATTAAAAACCCCTGTCAGGTTTACATCGATCACCTGCTGCCACATCTCCGATGTCATTTTTTTAAATGATGCATCCCTGGTAATTCCGGCATTGTTGATCAGGAAATCAATGGTTTCATACTTTTTCAGAATGGATGCCACGGCTGCTTCTATTTCGGTCATTTTACTTGTATCAACTTTAAAAAATTCAGCCTTCCCTCCATTTTTTAAAATTTCAGCACATACTGCCTTTCCCTTTTCTTCCTGTACATCCCAGATGATGGTAACCGCACCTGCTGCTGCAAATTTTATTGCAGTGGCTTTTCCAATGCCATCGGCACCTCCTGTAATAATTGTTATTTTATTGTTGAATTTAAACATGGTTTTGTGCATATAATGATTGATAATTTATTTGCAAATTTCGGCAGGATTAAAATATGCATTGGTGTTGAATATTGTTTGTGCCCCCTGACTTTTATAGAAATACTTTGTAAAATCTTATCTATGTTATTGATGGTAAACTATTTAAATAATTCAATTTTGGGGGTTGACTTAATAAAGGAAGAGATTATTTTTTTTTGAATAAAAGTTCGGGGATATGAAGGCTGATTTCATTCACAAGTTCATTTATTGCCTGCTTTTGACCCCATTCATTTCCTGATTTTTCGATTTCAGTCTTAAGTTTGTCAAAATCAATTTCTCCGCTTTTGTATCTCGAAAGTAAATAATACCATGATATGGTTGGCAGATATCCGGGCTTTTTACTGTACTCAATTTCCATTTCGGGTATTTTATTTCTCCTGCAAACTGTGAGCACTTTGCCATATTTTTCCTGCATGATCATCGATTGAAGCCAGGCCGAGAAAAAACTGTGCCAGCGGTATTCAAGTACTTTTTCTTTATAAGCCGTAAAAAATGTTGTTCCATAACTTTCGCCTTCGGCAGCCTTTCCATTCGCGTTTAGGCTCTTAATAAATATCGAAGCAAAGCCCACCCGATTGTGATAGCTCATGGTTTTTTTTAATTCAGGAATTGATTTTTGCAGCAGTTGGAGTGCAGTTTCGCTTTTTTTTAAACGGAGCAAAACCGAGCAGTGATTGTTCAGGTAATGCACATAGTCGCTGCCATGATCCCGCAGTGAAAGGTACCCGTATTTTTCTGCAAGTTCCGGCTTGTTCATCTTTGCATGAAGCAATAGCCGGTTTGAATAATAATTTGATAAGATCCGCCTTGAATAAAACTTCCCCATTTCAAATTCATGGTTGAGGTAATCATAAAGGTCTTCGATTTTATCAAGTTGGTTGTTGTTATAATGCAGAAAAGTAAGCCTCACAATGGCATAATACCGGTTTAGCCCGTCGAGCTGTTCATTGTAAAAAACATCTTTTAAAAAGTCTTCCCAAACGGATGCATTGTTAGCTTTTTGAGTGTATTGATCTGTAATGTCGCGGGTTGCCCTGTTTAGATTTTCAAATACTTCGCGCGAAGTATTATAGCTTTCCTGATATTGGTCGAGGTAGCTGTTAACAGGCTCAAGGTAGTGATAGCGCATTCTTACAAGCAAAAAAGATCGGAAATCGCGGATAAGTTCATAAATACGCATAAAATAGTAGGGTAGCTTTTTTTGTGTTTTAATGATTTTGATAATTCTTTTTTCATCTGCTGGAAGCACCTGATCAGTCATTACAATTTTTTCGAGATGAAGTAAATCTTCAAGCATTTTATCCACATCAATTGCAGACAAATTCTGGTAGATCCAGTTTTTCAGGTAGGTATATTTTCGTTTGTCGATATCCGGATTGAGTTTTAATTTTCCAGTAGTTTTAAATTTAATGATGGCCTCAAAAATGCTTCTGTTCGTTTCGTCTTTGAATCGAGCCACTGACTCGAGATAGGTTATTTCAAGAGGCATCAAACTTTTAACAAATTCTGAAAAGGTTTTTAATTTTGCTTTCATAACTTTGTGTAATCTGTTTCAACTTAAAGGTTCTCTATTTTTCCATCACTTTTAAATTATCATACGATGCAAATGTTTTTAAAATCTGCGGCTTTTTTCTGCCTGTTTCTCATGTTTTTTTGGGCTTGCAACACCAAAAGTAATCAAGATTTTAACACCGGACTTTCAAATGGCCCCTCCAATGGGCATTTAATTGTAGCGGGTGGTAATCTTACCGATACAGCCGTTTTTAATCAGTTTATGCTCTTGGCCGGTGGCCCGGAGGCTCCCATTGTAATTGTTGTTTCAGCCATGACCGATGATGATATCAGCAATCCCGAATTTTATACTTCACTTTCAAAGTGGTGGAGAAATTATGGTTTTAGAAATTTCACTTTTTTGCATACCCGCAATCGTGACACTGCAAATTCAGAGCATTTTACTGAAGCTATCCGCAAAGCCAGTGGGGTTTGGTTTATGGGTGGCAGGCAATGGCGTCTTGTTGATGCGTATTTTGATACGAAAACCCTGGATGAGTTTTACGCTGTTTTGGACAGGGGAGGAGTAATTGGGGGGAGTTCTGCGGGAGCAAGCATTCAGGGCAGCTATCTTGCTCGCGGCGATACAAAGACCAATACCCTGATGATGGGCGATCATGAAGAGGGTTTCGGCTTTATCTCCAATGTGGCCATCGATCAGCACTTGTTGGCCATGAATCGTCAGTTCGACATATTTGAAATTCTGGATGCTCATCCCGGAATGTTAGGTCTGGGTCTGGATGAAAATACTGCCATTGTAGTTCATGGAAACGAATTTGAGGTTGTCGGGCAAAGTTATGTGGCAGTTTATGATGGGACTTTTTACCGTGAAGTACGGGATAAGGATGACTGGTCGCAGGTGGTTGGTGAGGTTACAGAATTACCATCGGAAAGCCGGAAGTTTTACTTCATCAAAAACGGGCAACGATATAATCTGAAATTGAGAAAGGTTATTAAGGAGTACTCATTGTGATCGGGAATCTGATACGAGTTTCAAAAGCTTTCGCTTTTTATTCATTTGCTGTCCTGATCAGGAAGTAAATAAGGTAATGTTATATTTTTTTAACACATTCCGGAAACCATTAATTTTTTATTATTCGCATCTTCGTCAGTAACAAATACCACCAATATGAAGGCCATTAAATTATTAATTATGTCAGGCGTATTATTCACTTTTTTAAGCCCATGCATATCACAGGAAAAGTATGATACGCTGCCTGAGGGATACAAAAGGAATGTATTAAAATGGAATGTTACGCCATTTTTTCTGTGGGGGAGTCAGAACATTAACCTATCCTATGAAAGAGTGCTCAAACCCTACAGAACTTTTTCAATTAATGCTGGATATTTTGTATTACCGTCATTAGGTTCTTTTGACAGTCTGAATTTTACTAACGAAAGGAATAAATCTGGTTTTTCCATTTCGGGTGATTACAGATTTTATTTTAAAGGTCGCAATACCCGTAATGCTCCGGATGGATTATACTGGGCTGTTTACGGATCGTATCATCACTACCAGTTTCAAAATGACTTTGAGGTTAACAATAGCCCAACTATTCAGGGAAAGCTGGATCTTGACGGAAGTGTCAACGTTTTTAGTGCCGGTGTGGAACTCGGCTACCAATTTTTAATTAAAGACCGTTTTACCATCGATCTGATTTTTATGGGTCCGTCATTGTCTGTTTATACCGGGCAACTAAAACTTGACGGGGATCTAACTGTTGATGAGAAAGACGAATACCTGAAAGCAATCAGGGATATTTTGACAGGAAAGTTTCCATTTTTAGACGATCTGGTTGAGTATGGAGGTTTTAGTGAAAAGGGAACATCCACCAGCTTTGGATATGGATTCAGGTATATGATCCAATTGGGATACAGGTTTTAGTTGTGTAATGACTTTGTGTTGTTGAAACAACTGCATAAAAAAGGCTTGTTGGAGTTCAACAAGCCTTTTTGGTAAAGTTTTTACAAATCATTATTGACCTAAATAAGCCTTTAAAAGTTTGCTTCTGGATGTATGTTTCAGTCTTCTGATTGCCTTTTCTTTTATTTGCCTTACTCTTTCGCGGGTCAGGTCAAATTTCATGGCTATTTCATCCAGTGTAAGTCCGTGATTCATCCCAATTCCATAATACAAATTGATGACATCTCTTTCTTTTTTTGTGAGTGTTGCAAGCGATCGCTGGATTTCTTTGGCAAGCGACTCTTTCATCAAATCTCTGTCGGTATGCGGGCTGTCGTCCGAAACATAAACATCGAGTAAACTCATGTCCTCGTCCTGGGTTAGCGGTGCATCCATCGAAACTGTCCTGGTTGTAATTTTCAAAACAGATTCAACTTTGTTTTCTGGCAAATCAAGCGACGCTGCAATTTCATCGGGTGAAGGCGGACGCTCAAACTTTTGTTCAAGCTTTGAAGATTCTTTACGAATCCTGTTTAGTGATCCTACCTGGTTGAGAGGTAAGCGGACAATCCGGGATTGCTCGGCCAGTGCCTGCAGAATTGATTGGCGAATCCACCATACGGCATAAGAAATAAACTTAAATCCGCGTGTTTCGTCAAATCTCTGGGCAGCTTTTATGAGTCCTAAATTACCCTCATTGATAAGATCAGGAAGACTTAGTCCCTGGTTTTGGTATTGTTTGGCCACAGAAACCACAAAACGCAAATTTGCTTTAGTAAGTTTTTCTAAAGCAGTCTGGTCGCCTTGTTTGATCCGTTGTGCCAATTGTACCTCTTCTTCGGCGGTTATCAGTTCTTCTTTACCGATGTCCTGAAGATACTTGTCCAGAGAAGCAGTCTCACGATTCGTAATTGATTTGGTGATCTTAAGCTGTCTCATTCAACTTTTCCTTAAATTAGTAAAATGTAAATCCTATAGAAATTAATATTAATTCAACATTCATTTCAGTAACCTTGTTGAAACTTTATATCTGTTAAAATATTGTAAAAGATATAAAATTATCAGAATAAAAATTAACCATGTAAATTGTTTAACAAGTTTACATGGTTAATGTTTTGAATTGATCAACAAATTTATAACAATTTTAAAGGCTTGCTGCGATTTTTTTACATTCCAATGGCGTAATAATTTCGTTGTCCGTTTGGATAAACCCCTTCGATGAGCACACCTCCGCGTTTATCCAGTAGCAGGTTGTTGATATCGTCAGCCGAGCGAATGGGTTTTTTATCGATCTCTGTGATGATGAAACCTTCTCTGATTCCTTTATCCATCAGTTTTCCACGTCTTAGCTCCACGATCTTCATCCCGTAATCGATGCCCAGGGCAAGCTTTTCTTCTGTTGACACTTCCTGGAAGGTTGCCCCAAGTTTGTCGATGAGTTTCATCTCGTCATGGCTGAGAACATCGAAATTATTTTGTCTGTTTTTTAGTAAGACTTCTTTTTTCTTTAAATCACCATTACGTCTTATGGTCACTTCAATTTTGTCGCCCGGATTATGTTGCCCCACAGTTTCGAGTAAGCGCGATGTGCTGTTGACCTGAATGCCGTCAATTCCCAAAATGATATCTTCAGCACGGATATCGGCATCAGCGGCCGAACTGTTTTCTACCACCGAAACAACATAAACCCCCTGAAGGTCTTCCAATTCCATTTCTTCAGCAAATTTGTTGTCGATATCCCTGATGGTAACGCCAATATAGGCACGTTGAATTTCACCATAATTAATGAAATCATTCACAACCTTTTTAACAAGATTCACAGGAATAGCAAATGAATAACCGGTGTAGGACCCAGTGTTGGATGCAATGGCAGCATTTATACCTATTAGTTCACCATCAGTATTTACCAGGGCGCCTCCACTGTTTCCGGGGTTCACGGGGGCGTCAGTCTGGATGAAGGATTCGATTGCTGAATTCACCCCAAGTATATTTATATCTCTGGCCTTGGCGCTAACTATTCCTGCGGTTACGGTGGAAGTGAGGTTGAACGGGTTGCCAACTGCAAGCACCCATTCACCAACCCGCACATTATCAGAATTGCCATATTTAATGGATGGCAATCCATTTTCATTGATTTTGATTAGCGCAAGATCGGTGGAGGGATCGGTCCCGACGATTTCGGCTTCATAGGTTCTTTTATCATTCAGGGTTACTTCAAGCCGCTCAGCATTATGAACCACGTGATTATTTGTAACAATGTATCCGTCATGGGTGAGGATAACACCGGATCCCGTTGCTACAAGCGGTTGATTATATTGCGGTTGTGGCCTGCCAAAAAATTCATTAAAAAATTCATCATAAACCGACGACCTGCGGCGGACTTCAGTTTTGATGTGTACCACCGAATGAACTGTCATGTCGGCAGCGTCGATAAAGTTTGGAATGCCTTCAGGTACAACGGAAGGGGCGGAATAGCCTGCAGGCAGTGCCTCAAAACTACCTGGTGTATTGGCTTGGTAAACTTCCTGATTTTGATCGCCACGGGTAATCTGTGAATAAATTCCAATGGAAATCATCCCACCCAAAAAAGCAGCAACAATCATAAAAGCAAATCTTTTCATCTGATCAATATTTAAGTTAAAAGTTATGTGATATTTTTTTCAATCTGCAAGCCTGTTCAAAAATCAAACCAAGTCAAGAGCATAAAGTTTGTGATATGTTTTTAAAATGACTGAAGTCGAAAAGCTGCTGCTTAACGGAGTGTAAATTAGCTAAGTTTTATTGGTGCTGTTAAAAGTTGTTAAGCAAATTACTTCGTTAACTTTTGTTTGAATTCCTGTAAAATCTGTCAGTTGACAGGTTGGATAAAAATGACGTTTTTTGCATCCACAATTTTAATGAGAAATGACGCTCGAATTTTATAAATATGAAGGTGCCGGCAACGATTTTGTAATGATCGACAATCGTAAGGGGACTTTTTCTCCTGAGCCTGAACGCATCAGCCGTTTGTGCAATCGCAACTTTGGAATTGGTGCCGATGGCTTGATTCTGCTTGAAGATGACACTGAGCTTGATTTTTCGATGCGTTATTTCAATGCCGATGGCAACGAAGGATCGATGTGCGGAAATGGTGGACGCTGCATCGTATGGTTTGCCAAAAATTCAGGATTCCAAAAAAGTGAATTTGATTTCAGAGCAATCGACGGGTTGCATCGGGCTGAAATAATAAGCCACAATGGAAGCCGGGGTATAATCAGGCTGCAGATGAAAAATGTATCGGAAGTACTGTTGCAAGGGGAAAATCTGATGATTGACACAGGTTCACCTCATCTGCTGATTCCTGTAGAAAGTGTTGATGATATTGATGTTTATGGCCAGGGCAAAAAAATAAGATATAGTGAAGCATTTCGGGAAAAAGGGATCAATGTAAACTTTATAAAAATTTCAGGCCGGTCGATCAGCCTTCGAACCTACGAGCGTGGCGTGGAAAATGAAACCTTAGCCTGCGGCACAGGTGCTGTAGCATCGGCTCTTGCTGCCATGTCCCTTGATGTTAACCTGCTTTCACCCTTGCAAATCAAGGCAAAGGGGGGTATTCTGAAGGTGTTTGCCAGGCGGGAAAGTCAGGGGTTTTCCGACATTTGGCTCGAAGGACCCGCAACATCGGTTTTTAAAGGGGAGATTGGTTTATGAGAAGCAAAACAATTACGCTGAGGGCTCTGGAGCCCCGGGATGTGGAATTAATATTTCGCTGGGAAAACGATCCTGCCATTTGGCGTGTCAGTCAAACACTTGTTCCTTTTTCGAGATTCGATATCGAACAATATGTGCTGAACGCCGACAAGGATATTTTTTCGGCCCGACAGGTGCGCCTCATGATTGACAAAAATGTTGACGGATCAACTGTTGGTGCCATCGATTTGTTTGATTTTGACCCGATGAATAAAAGATTAGGCCTGGGCATTTTGATCGAGGAAAAGCAACGCAACCAGGGATTTGCCGCCGAAGCACTCGGCCTGCTTATTGAGTATGTGTTTAAAACCCTTATGGCGCATCAGATTTATGTAAATATACACCCTGAAAATGTAAAAAGCATCAGGCTGTTTGAACGAAAAAACTTTCAACTCACCGGCAGGAAAAAGGACTGGCTTTTAATAGAAAATCGTTGGACCGATGAGTTAATGTACCAATTGATCAATCCATATCAATAATATTTGCAGGCTAAAAATGTTTGAAGTTTGTGGTTCAATCTTTCACAGAAATTTATGATATCAAAAATCAGAAAAAATATCATCCGGGTTATTTTCATTTTTGTTCTGCTCATTATTTTGGCGGCAGCTACTACCGCCTATTTTTTTTGGAGAGCTGTGTACAAAAATAATATCACCCTGCCCGCCAGGGAGCTTTCTTATGTGTTTATAAAAACCGGCTCGGATTATCCTGTTCTTTTAAAAAATATGGAACAATCAGGTCTTCTGTTGAATGTTGAAACCTTTAACTGGCTTGCTCTGCGCAAAAACCTTCAAAATCATGTTTATCCGGGAAGATATGAAATTAAGGCAGGAATGAACAATGATGAATTGATTGATATGCTCCGTTCAGGATCTCAAAAACCATTGAATGTGACTTTCAATAATTTGCGGACATTAAAGCAACTGGCAGGCCTTATTGCTTCGCAAATCGAAGCCGACAGCTCCTCAATTATCAATTTTATCCAAAGTGATGCTTTTCTTGAGAAATACAAATTGAGCCCTCAGGAATCTCCTTCACTTTTTATCCCGAATACCTACGAGTTTTACTGGAATACTGATGCCCAGGCCTTTGTCGAAAGGATGCAAAAAGAATACAAACGCTTTTGGAATGAAGATAAAATTGCAAAAGCAAAAAAAATAAACTTGTCACTTGTGGAAGTTTCTATTCTCGCCTCGATAGTTGAAAAAGAAACCAACCGCAATGATGAAAAACCAACGATAGCAGGAGTTTACCTGAACCGCTTGCAAAAGGGTTGGAAACTTCAGGCAGACCCAACCACAGTATTTGCTTTTTATCTCGAAAATGACTCCCTGCTTAACAGGGTTTACAAAAAGCATACACAAATGGATTCACCCTACAACACCTATGTAAATAAAGGATTGCCACCGGGTCCGATTTGCCTGCCTTCCATCAGCAGCATCAATGCCGTGCTGAATCCTCAAAAACATGATTACATGTATTTTGTGGCCAAAGCCGATGGTTCCGGTTATCATCATTTTTCGAAAACCTATAACCAACATCTGCGCTATGCACGTGAGCATTACGATGGATTAAAAAAAGGAAAATAAAAATCAGATTCTAAAACTTGATACATGAAAAAAACTATTGGATTAGCATTTTTGGGAGCACTTTTTTTTGTGCTAAGTTGTACAGATAAAGCCGCCGAATCCCAAAAGAGCGTAAGAGAAGCAAACGTCTTTCTTTACAATTCAAACCTCGATAAAGCTTTTGAACTCTTCCGTAAAGCGGTTGATCTAAACCCGGATAATCAGGAAGCATGGTATGGTTTGGGGATGGTTTGGATGAACAAAATGAAATACGAAAAAGCCATTGGTAATTTTGATAAAGCCATCGAATTGAAACCCGATTATATGGATGCATTTTATAATCGGGGGCAGTCATGGTTTTACCTGGGCGAAAACTACAAAGCCTGCGATGACTGGAAAATAGCCTATGACCTGGGGAAGGCTAACATGGAGGATAAACTTAAAAAATGCAATTAGTAAACTGTAACTGTGATCTTTCATCCGAAAGTACCAATGTTTTCAAGATGATTTTTCGGACGGTATCTTAGTTTGCCAGCCGGAAATTAATAAACCTGTATTCCTTCATGGTTTTTGTATAAATACAAAATTTGATCTGGCAGCAAAATATCCATCTGTCAACACACCAAATAATCATAACTTTGCAACTCAAAATTTTAAATAAATCATTTTTAAAACTGCAAAATAATGGGGCTTAAATGCGGAATAATCGGGATTACCAATGTTGGGAAGACAGCCATTTTCAACTGTATTTCCAAAACAAAAGCTGAGGTAACAAATTTTGCTTTCAGTACCAACAAGTCAAACCTTGGAATGATTGATGTTCCTGATGAACGTTTGTATAAAATTGATGCCCTCATTAAATCGGTGCGTGTGGTGCCTGCCACGGTGGATATTGTTGATATTCCCGGCCTTGCCAAAGGCTCCAGTCAGGGCGAAGGTGTAGGTAATAAATTTTTGGCCGACATCCAGCAAACCGATGCCATTATTCATGTGCTTCGCTGTTTTGATGATGAAAATCTGCCCCATGTTGAAGGTTCTGTTGATCCGGTTCGCGACCTCGAAATTGTTGACCTTGAGCTTCAGGTGCGTGATCTTGATCTTGTACAACGAAAAATTCAGCGCCTCGAAAAAATGGCAAAATCGGGAGATAAGGAAATAAAACGTCAGATTGGTATTTTAGAAAATTTAGCCGGGCACATCGAGAATTTTCAAAATGTTCGCGATTTTGAAGTAGATCCAAAAGACAAAGTTGCCATCATCGATGATATGTATTTGCTCACCGCAAAACCCATTATGTACGTTTGTAATGTGGATGATGAAGCTGCTGCCAGCGGAAATGCCTATTCGGAGGCTGTAAAAAATGCTCTTAAAGATGTAGAAACAGAAGTAATCGTGATAGCCGGAAAACTGGAAGCCGAAATTGCCGAACTTGAGGATGAAAACGACAGAAAGGAATTTCTTTCGGATGCCGGACTTACTGTTCCCGGCGTGGATAAAATGATCCGTTCGGCTTATTCATCCCTCAATCTGGAATCGTTTTTTACAGCCGGGCCAAAGGAAGTCAGAGCCTGGACAGTAAAAAAAGGGTCAACAGCCCCGATGGCCGCCGGTGTAATTCACAGTGATCTCGAACGTGGATTTATCCGTGCGGAGGTAATTAAATATGATGACTTTATTAAATATGGTTCTGAGCATGCCTGCAAGGAAGCCGGGAAGTTTCATGTTGAAGGAAAAAATTACATCGTTCAGGATGGCGATATGCTGAACATCAGGTTTAATGTTTAATCTTTTCCGGATTAGAGTTCCTTCACAAGTTCTGTAAAAATTTTATTCAAGCCTTTCTCGGCCATACCAGCCATGGCTAATATTTCTTTGATGTTTACAGGAGCCAGATTGTCAGGATCACATTCATCTGTGATTACCGAAATGGCAGCAACAGGTATATTCATGTGATTTGCCACTAAAACTTCAGGTATGGTTGACATCCCTATTACATCTGCACCAATTTTTGCCATGTATCTGTATTCAGCCCTTGTTTCCAGATTAGGCCCGGCAACCGCAGCATATACTCCCTGGTTGAGTTTTACATCATACTTTTCGGCAATATCAATTATTTTTTTGTTGATGCTTGTTGCATAAGGCTGGCTCATGTCGGGAAACCTCGGGCCTAATTCATCAAAGTTTTCGCCGATTAAGGGGTTTCCGCCCAAAAGGTTGATATGATCTGTTATCAGCATCAGCTCTCCTTTGCTGAAATTTTTATTTACGGTTCCGCAGGCATTGGAAACCAGTAAATGTTTTACTCCCAAAAATTTCATCACCCGCACCGGAAAAGTAATCTGTTGCATGGCATAGCCTTCGTAATAATGAAAGCGGCCCTGCATGGCCAACACCTTTTTGCCACTGAGTACCCCGTAAATGAGTTTCCCATGGTGCGATTCAACAGTAGAAACCGGAAAATGAGGAATTTCTTTGTAGTCGATTTCAATTTCGATGTTGATGCTTTTTATCAGGTTGCCCAGTCCGGTTCCCAAAATAATACCGGTTTCAGGACATGTAATTCCCCGGCTTTGCAGGAAGGAAGAGGTTTCATTAATTTTCATTAGGATTTCCTTCATTCTTTTTGATGGTTTTTGATGAACTCCAAAAATAGAATTTCTTACTTTAGCCACTCAAAATAATTAAACACAAAAGCTCATGCTTACGGAGTAGCATTATTTTTAGTCTTTTTTTTTATCTGTTAACCTGAAATTCATCATCAAAAAAACAATAATTATGTCGTTCGAAAATATCTCAAAGGAAAAAAATTTCTGGATCATTATGGTCAATTCATTGTCCTACTTTATGTTGGCTTATGTTGCAGTTGTAATGCTCACAAACTCATTCTCTATACTTCTGGCAAACATTGAGGGAGTAAACGGGGTATTGTATTATTACGGTTTCGACGTTTTGAACCCGGACAGAACCTGGTCGGGTGAGCTGACTTTTTTAATTTTCTTTTTGGGCATAGGATTTTCATTTGCCCTGGGGCTTTTATTCGAAAGGATTTATAAACTTCGTAGAAAACATACTTCACATCTCAAGTTGTTTTTCCTTTGGGGCTACATCTTAAGCTTTACCTATTTCTTTGGAAACGTAATCGTTGGAGCCTTTTTTTATTTTGGAACCGGCGTGCTGTTCGATACTTTTTCAATTCCTGTACTTTTCAGGGTTGTTGCAGGAGTTGTTGCTGCCGGTGCACTCGTTTATATGGGCATTTATTCAACCAGGGGGTTTGTAATTTCGCTCAACAGCTATCAGACATTTATCGAACGCACAGAATTCAACTGGTTCTTGAAAGCACAATTGCTTTACCCTTCTATTATTGGAAGTGTGCTAATCCTCTTTTTAAAAATTCCCCATCACAACGATTTTTTAATGCTCGACACTTTGATCTGGTTTGCCCTCGTAATTCCTGTCGTTACCATTTTTATAAATTTAAAGGGTGAAACTTCGATTCGCTTTAAAAGGAAAAATCTGAAAATTCAAATATTTAAACTTCCAATAATTATTTTTTTAATCATCATTTTAATCTACAGGCTGGGTTTAAGCAATGGGCTTGAATTTTAAAATTCTCCTGCACCATTTTTACCAGGCGGTTTGTTTTTCATATTTTTATTTGCCGGACAAAGTTTTGCAATTTTATTAACATGCCAAAAGTATGGCATAAATGGGTTATTTTTGCCCCATATTTCACAAAAAATTCAATTACACATGACCTCTGCCGATCATCTTAAACAACTGGCAACACAGGTGCGACGGGATATTCTGAGAATGGTGCATAAAGCGCAATCAGGGCATCCGGGCGGAGCACTTGGATGCACCGAGCTGCTTGTAGCCTTGTACAATAAAATACTCATTCATAATCCAAAAACATTTACCATTGACGGAAAAGGCCAGGATGTGTTTTTTCTTTCCAATGGTCATCTTTCGGCTTTGTGGTACAGTGTGCTGGCACGTTCAGGATATTTCGGGGTTTCGGAGTTGAGCACTTTCCGAATGATGGGTAGCCGGCTGCAGGGTCATCCGGCCACGCAGGAAGGCTTACCCGGAATCAGAATTTCGTCAGGGTCGTTGGGGCAGGGGCTTTCGGTGGCTATTGGCATGGCAAAAGTTAAAAAACTTAACAGCGATCCCCACCTGGTTTATGTTTTGATGGGTGATGGTGAAATCCAGGAAGGCCAGATATGGGAGGCTGCCATGTTTGCAGGTGGTAAACAGGTAGATAACCTGATTGCGATAATTGATTACAATAAAAAGCAAATCGACGGGGCTACGGATGATGTGATGCCACTTGGCGATGTAAAAGCAAAATGGGAAGCCTTTGGCTGGAGCGTACTCGAAATGAACGGCAATGATATGGATGAGGTGCTGGAAACTTTGAAGGAATCCAAAACAAAAACCGGCCAACAAAAACCGGTATTGATACTAATGAAAACTGAAATGGGAATGGGCGTTGATTTTATGATGGGAACGCACAAATGGCATGGTTCACCACCCAATGATCAGCAACTTGAAAATGCCCTCAACCAGTTGGAGGAGACCATAGGAGATTACAAAATTTAATGATGGTTTATGTTTTTCCGGGTAAAAAATTTTCATGGAATTTGGACGATGTTTGCATTTGCTATATTTAATATTGCAGGTGTTTCGCAAAATGCAATGAAAGAAATCCCGGTACCCACCACAAGAATCCTCTTTGTTTTTGATGCTTCACAAAGTATGTACGGAAGGTGGCAAAGCGACATGAAAATGAATATTGCCCAACGCCTGCTTGGGAATGTTCTGGATAGTTTAAAAGATGTTGAAAACCTTGAAATGGCTTTGCGGGTTTATGGTCATCAAAAACCCTATCCGCCACAGGATTGTGATGATACAAATCTGGAAGTCCCTTTCGGGAAAAACAATACTGCCAAAATTAAACACAGGCTTTCAACCCTGAATCCAAAAGGAACCACACCCATTGCTTTTGCTTTGTCGCGTGCCAAAAGCGATTTTACCCCATGCGATAATTGCCGAAACATCATCATCCTCATCACCGATGGCATAGAAGAATGTGGTGGTGATCCATGTGAAGTATCCCGTATGTTGCAAAAAGAGGGAATTACCCTTAAACCATTCGTGATTGGAATCGGCTTCGATCACAGTGAATCTCTGAATTGTGTGGGAACCTATTTTCCGGCAAGCAGCGAAAAAGCCTTTACCAAAGCCCTGAATGTAGTGATTTCGCAGGCTTTAAATTCAACTACCGCTCAGGTAAATCTTTTGGATGATTCGGGGAAACCTGCCGAAACCAACGTAAATATGACTTTTTACGACAATTTTTCGGGTAAAGTAGTCTATAACTTTATCCATACCATCAACAATAAAGGCCTACCTGATACACTCTCCATCGATCCATTAATAAAATACGATATTACAATTCATACCATCCCGCCATTGCATCTCGACAGTGTTGAAATTAATCCGGGAAAGCACACCATCATACCCTTTGATGCCGGGCAAGGAAATCTGGATCTGACATTAAAAGGAAACTGGCGCAACTTAAAAAATCTGCAAACCATTGTGCGCAGGCATGGTGAGATGCAAACCCTGAATGTGCAAAATTTCGGTACTTCACAAAAATACCTCAATGGCGTTTATGATCTTGAAGTGCTTGGGCTGCCGCGCCTGAAAATTGACAGCGTGGTGGTCAGGCAAAGTTATACCACAACCATCGAAATTCCAATGCCGGGCATTGCCGTGATCAAGCGCAACTCGGATGGTTTCGGGAGCCTCTATCTTGAAAATAATGAAAAACTGGAATGGATTTACGACCTCCCCAATGATAAATCAAAAGTTGAAAGCCTGGTTTTATTGCCGGGGAAATACAGGGTTGTGTTCAGATCGAAATGGTCAACAAAATCGCTTTATACCATCGAAGAATCCTTTACAATTGAACCGGGTAAAACCATCGAATTAAAATTGAATTGAAAAATGACAAAGTTTGAAACAGAAACACTGATAAATCAAGGAGATAAAGATACACGCTCCGGGTTTGGAGAAGCATTGTTTGAGCTTGGCAAAACAAATCCTGATGTGGTTGCGCTTTGTGCTGATCTCACCGGATCGCTGAGTATGAATAAATTTGCCGATGCCTTCCCTGACAGGTTTATACAAACAGGTATTGCTGAAGCCAATATGATGTGTATTGCTGCAGGCCTTGCTGTTGGAGGAAAAATCCCTTTTACAGGCACATTCGCCAATTTTTCCACTGGAAGGGTTTTTGATCAAATCAGACAGTCGATCGCTTACAGCAATACCAATGTAAAAATATGTGCCTCACATGCAGGAATTACCCTGGGAGAGGATGGTGCCACACATCAGATTATGGAAGATTTGGGACTAATGAAAATGTTGCCCAATATGATTGTTATCAATCCATGCGACCATAACCAAACCAAAGCCGCAACACTTGCAATTGCTGAATACGAAGGGCCTGTTTATCTGAGATTTGGAAGGCCGAAAATGCCCAATTTTACACCTGTCGATTATAAATTTGTAATAGGTGAGGCTTTGATGATGAAAGAGGGCAGGGATGTTTCAATATTTGCAACAGGCCATCTGGTTTGGAAAGCACTCGAAGCAGCCTCCATTTTAAAGGAAAAAGGTATAGATGCAGAAGTTATCAACATCCACACCATTAAGCCCCTTGACCGGGAAGCAGTGATGGAGTCGGTACTGAAAACCCGTTGTGCCGTTACAGCCGAAGAACACCAGATATATGGCGGGCTGGGTGAAACCATTGCAGGTTTTCTTTCCAGGAATTTTCCTACCCCCATCGAAATGGTTGGGATGAACGATCTTTTTGGTGAAAGCGGCAAACCCCACGAGTTGCTGGATAAATTCGGGATGGGAGTCCCCGACATTGTAAGTGCCGCCGAATTGGCACTTGGAAGGAAACATTTATAGGAGGAAGAGGGGAGAAGTTTGAGCTTTGAGGATAAAGAGCAAAGCTTTACGCTTTTGAATCCTGCATAAGCTGTTTTTCCCCGGTGGATCGGGGCAGGCAGCTTAGCTGAAATTTTAAACATAACAGAAAGGATAATTCTAAAAGACCAACATGCGCATCGACATCCTCACCATATTTCCGGAAATGTTTGCCGGTCCTTTCGATCATTCCATCATAAAACGAGCCATCGAAAAAGGTCATGCCGAAATTCACATCCACAACATCCGCGACTACACCACCAACAAGCACCGCAGTGTGGATGATTATGCCTATGGCCACGGAGCAGGCATGGTAATGACCATTCAGCCCATTGCCGATCTGATAGACAAACTAAAAGCCGAAAGGGATTATGAAGAAATCATTTTTCTAACTCCGGATGGGGAGGTACTCAAGCAGTCGATGGCCAACCATCTTTCCACCTTCAAAAATATGATTTTTTTGTGCGGCCATTACAAAGGCATCGATGAGCGATTGCGCGAGCATTACATCACCAAAGAAATTTCTGTAGGCGATTATGTACTTACAGGTGGCGAGCTTGCTGCAGCCGTGCTTGCCGACAGCATCATCCGCTTAATACCCGGTGTACTCAGCGATGAAACCTCAGCCCTTTCCGATTCTTTTCAGGACGGTTTGCTTAGCCCGCCGGTTTATACAAGGCCATCTGATTACAATGGATGGGAAGTACCTAAAATCCTGCTTTCGGGAGATGAGAAGAAAATTGCGGAATGGCTGCACGACCAGGCGCTGGAACGAACAAAAGCACGAAGGCCTGATTTACTCGATGAGCATTAATTCTTACTTTTGCCACTCATTTTATGGAAGTTATCGACATATACAAAACGCTTGGTAAAAGGTCGGAAGGCCTTTTCAAGGATAAGGGGAGCAGATTTATTGCCCACGCCATCCCCTGCACCTCAGAAGAACAGGTAAAAGAAGAAATTGAAGCCCTTAAAAAGCAATATTATGATGCACGCCATCATTGCTATGCCTACATCCTGGGTTACGACAAAGAAGATTTTAGAGCAAATGATGACGGGGAACCATCGGGTACAGCCGGAAAGCCCATCCTCGGACAATTACTTTCGCACGATCTCACCGACTGCCTGATTGTTGTAATCCGCTATTTTGGCGGCGTAAAACTTGGCGTGCGGGGGCTCATTAACGCATACAAATTTGCAGCGCAGGATGCCATCCAAAATAATCAGATCATCACCAAAATTGTGAAAGATCAGTTTGATGTAACTTTTGAATATGCCGACATGAACGATGTAATGAGAATTATTAAAGAAGAAGACCTTGAAATTGTTTCACAGGATTTTCAGATGACCTGCAAATTGAGGTTCTCGATACGTCAAAAATTTTCGGAAAAAGTCGAAAAAAGGTTTTGTGATCTAAGAAAGTTGCAAATAACAAAAGTTTAATTCCTGCTTTTCAACAACTCCTGCATCTTTACATTGAACAAACTCTCAGAAGTGTAAATATCAATTTCCTGTGTTTTTTCGTAGGCTTGTTTAGCCAGATCATATTTTTGAGATGCCATGTAGCAATCGCCCAAAAGGAAAAACTGATCCAGGCTGAATGGGTTGAGATTTTGACAATGCTCTGTAATTTCCACTACAGCCTCATCATAATGCTTTAGCATAAACAAGGCTCTTGCTTTATAAAAATGATACAGCCAGATGTCGTTGATCAAAATGGCGTCATCAATTTCGGAGAGCAATTCTTTATAGTTTTCCTGATTGTTGAGCAACGAAAAATTGAACATCCGCGGGGCTATATACTCGGGGTAAATGTCGAGTGCCCTGCTGAATTTTGCCCCCGCAGCAAAAACCTCCCCCTGCATAAATTGAATCTTTCCCAGGAAAAACCAGGGGGGCGCAATGGTGTTGGCCAGTTTGGTAATTGTGCCAAAAGTATTTGCTGCATCAGTCCAGTTTTCCTGTTCAACCAGGGTAATCCCCTTGTTGATTTGACAGATGATTGATGCAGATAAATTCTCATTGGTCAGATTATAACTTAAAATCCACATCTCAAGGTTTAGTATCATATTTTCATCGGTACAATATATCAAGGCATTCTTCAAATAACTTACAAATAGGGATTTGTTTTCTGACAGCTCGTTGAAAGCCAGAAATATCTGCAAGTAGGGCTGATGCTCGGTTGCTTTTAAGCGCTGAAGATTTTGTATGATGGCCTCGCCAAACAGTTTTCCACGAGCTTCTATATCTGAATTCAACATTTCGACAAGGGTTTGAAAATCGTTGAGCCAGTTGGTTGTTTTCAGTTCTTCCATTATCTGGGGCATCCCGTCGAGCAATGTCAAGTCAAGTTTATTTAAATCGCCAAGTGTTTTCAGCGTATCGAGATGGGTAGTCATTTTTGCGAGCACATCAATAAACAGGCTGAACTTATAATTGCTATAATCGCCGGTTTCGAGGAAGCTCAAAATCATTGCTTTGTAGCGCTTGTGGCTATCCTCCCGTATTTTGCCACCCTTTTCAAGCATTTGGTCAAAGGTTTCCAAACACTGTTCACTTTTGGGTTCTTCCATTTCAAAATATGGAGAAAAAACTTCTTTAACGTCCTTCATGGCCAGATACATCGAATCGATGGAATAAAGCCCTGCTTTGCTGGTATTTTGCTTAAAATCCTCGCCTGCCTCCATCATCAGTTTGTTCATGGTGTCGGCCTGCTGTACAATGGCGTTTGGAAGGAGAATGTCAGAAGTGTGATCATAAAAACTGAAGTATTTAACTTCCTCCCTTTTTTTCGAATCTTCCACTATTCTCATTGCTTTTGAGTAGGTTTCGATATAATTCCGCTTATCGCTCCACTGCATGCTTTCCTCATAAATGGGAAGGTATTTAAAATAATGTGTGAAATATTTATCCTGCAAATTCAGGGCTGCCGAGGTATCGATGGCATTGATAAAAACAATGGGCTGGTAAAGTTTTATATCATTTTTTTTGTAAGAAAGCAAAACGCGATCAATTTTACCCTCAGCATTTCTCAAGGCCGAAGCAGGAGCCGCCAGTTGAATTTCATTGCCTTCCTGGAAAAGTTTAATTCCCGAAAACCATTCATCCATGTCGCTGTCCTTAAAATATTCCTTTTCGCTGCTGCTGTTTGGTTTTATGGTAAAAAACACATTTTTGTAATCAACAAAGGCATCAGGTGAAACATTTTCACCACCACTTT
>JAIOZV010000016.1 GCA_021740425.1 Bacteroidales bacterium
CATAATAAAAACAGGTTTTTCACCGAAAAGGAAGCCTGGTATGAAGATCAGCTCGACCAAACCCTCGAACTGATTTCAAGGAAAAACACCATTGTTGAAGTAAATACGCGCGGAATCTATAAGGGCAGATCCAATGAATTGTTCCCTGGACTGATGGCTCTCAAAAAAATCCGTGCATTGGGAATTCCAATAACCCTGAATTCAGATGCACATAAACCAGAAGAACTTTCGGCATATTTCGATGAGGCTAAAGAAATTTTAAGAAAAAATGGTTTTGAGTATTTAAAACTTTTTACTTCGACAGGTTGGGAGGATGTAGCAATTTGATTGGAGAAAAAAAAACGTTTAGTGCAATTCCGGAAACCTGATGAAATCCTGGATAACAAAGGCATTGGGGTAATCCTTAAGGATTTTATGCTTGTAACCTTCGGCTTCGAGCTTTGTTCTAAAATCGCCCACTCTCACTTTATAGTAGGGTTCAGTAAACGAAATGTACGCAGTATCGGTGGGAAAAAGTGTGTGATAATGTGCAGCCTCTGCCTCAGCTTTTTTCAGAGAATTATTTCCGGCGTCAAAAAAAATCTGCACCCTGTAACCTATAATTCCTTCCTGAGATTTATTGTAAGCGATGTGCATTTTTACGATGCTGTCGATCCTGCTGTCCTGAATGATTTCAACTTTTCCGGCAGCGCGACGGAGGGTGTCTGAGGGTTCACTCATTCGTTCGAGTTGCTGGTATTTATAATTCTGAGCAAATAAAAAATGGCCAACAAAAAGTAAAACGATGAGCAAAGCAATACATCGAAACTTCATCATAGATTAGATTTGATCAAACAATTTCATGGTTTTACCTGCATCATCTGTATGCACACTCAAAACCGGTATTGGCGAGTGATTCACAATTTGCTGTGCACATGGCCCCAGCAAGCCGCTGTCCCGTCGTTCGTCTTGTTCTGTCATTATCGAAATCAAATCAGCATCATTGGCTTTTGCATAATCAATTGCGGCTTTTGTAGCATTTTGCGATTGGATGTGTTCCACAACGTAGCTAACGTCTTTACTGTCGAAGTATTTTTTGGCTTTGTCGGCGTAATTTTCCACGCGCTTGTGCATGGTGGCCAGGTTGGTCGAAAAAACCAGCACGATGTGTACTTCGGCATGAAACAGCTTTGCAAGTACGGCAGTAAAAGGAATTTTAATCAGGGTATGGTTGGAATGGTCGATTGGAACAACAATTTCACGGAGGCTGTCTTTTATTTCAAAACCATTTCGCACAGTAATAACGGGACAATGGGCATGGCCAACTACCCTATTGGCATTGCTGCCAATCCAAAACTCTTCGTAGCCTGAAACACCATGAGAACCCGAAATAATTAAATCAGCATTTTTGGATTTGGCAGTATTAACAATTTCCGAATAAATTTTTCCCTTACGGAGTTTGTAATCGAGCTTACCGCCAGTAAATCTGGGTTGATATTCCTCAATAAGATCCCTGAAGCGTTTAATAACTTCACCCCTGTAACTTTCAACGGAAGAGGCATAAATTGAATCAGGATTGGCTGTTTTATCAACCCAAATCATTAAGATATTGGATTTCGACATGTTCGCAATACTAATGGCATACTCCAGAGCATGAATTGAGCCCGAGGAAAAATCAACTGCAACAACAATTTTTTTCATACGCTTAAGTGTCAAAGATATCTGCTTGAATTATGTTCCCTTAAAGTCTGCTAAATTATAAATAATTTTAAAATTTTTAGGGTATCTGTGATATAATCAGTGTTTTTCTTTCAGGCCTATAAATTTTCGGGTTTCTATTTTGCTAATTTTGTTGAAAATATTCAGGTACCAATGAATGAAAATTTAGACGCTACAGGCAAGGGAATGACCCAGGGCGAAGTGGAGGTTGAAAAGGCTTTGAGGCCTTCACAATTCGAGAGTTTTTCGGGACAGGGGCAGGTTGTTGAAAATTTGAAGATTTTTGTTGAAGCTGCAAAACTTCGGGGTGAAGCACTCGATCATACCCTTTTGCACGGCCCTCCCGGACTTGGCAAAACCACCCTTTCACACATTATTTCCAACGAACTTGGCGTGGGCATCAAGGTTACCTCCGGGCCAGTGATGGATAAACCCGGCGATCTGGCTGGCTTACTCACCAATCTCGAAGCCAACGATGTGCTCTTTATTGATGAAATCCACAGGTTAAGCCCCGTTGTTGAGGAGTACCTCTATTCGGCTATGGAAGATTTTAAAATTGACATCATGATCGAAACCGGCCCCAACGCCCGGAGTGTTCAAATTTCACTAAATCCTTTTACCCTCATTGGTGCTACCACCCGATCGGGTTTGCTTACCGCTCCGCTTCGCTCACGCTTTGGAATCAACTCAAGATTATCATACTATGATACCGCCACACTTAAAAAAATTCTCCTGCGATCAGCCGGAATTTTAAATGTTGAATTAATGCAGGATGCTGCAGAGGAAATTGCAAGGAGAAGCAGGGGCACGCCCCGAATTGCCAACCTTTTGCTGAGAAGGGTAAGAGATTTTGCACAAATAATAGGTGATGGAAGCATTGATATGAAAATATCGCAATACGCACTTTCGGCACTTAACGTGGATAAAAACGGCCTTGATGAAATGGACAACAAAATCCTCTCGGTGATTATCGAAAAATTTGGAGGTGGCCCTGTAGGCCTTACCACTATTGCTACGGCTGTAGGAGAAGATCCAGGAACCATCGAAGAGGTTTATGAACCCTTTCTGATAATGGAAGGATTTTTAATGCGAACACCCCGCGGCCGTGAGGCTACCAAAATTGCCTATGAGCTTTTGGGTAAAACAAAAAATCCTGAGCAGGGGCAACTGTTTTGATACAAAATAAAAAAACCAAATTCAATGAAGAATTTGGTTTTTTTATTTTGTGATTGCAATATGCTTAATCATCCTGATCAGCTAAAAATCGTTCAGCTTCAAGTGCGGCCATACAACCTGTACCCGCAGCGGTAACTGCCTGCCTGAAAGTTTTGTCCTGAATGTCGCCGGCAGCGAATATTCCGGGAACGTTGGTTGCCGTTGAATCGGGTCTGGTGATGAGATAACCTGTTTCGTCCATGTCCAGTTTGCCTTTAAACATATCGGAGTTTGGCTTATGCCCGATGGCTACAAAAAATCCATCGATATCGATGGTTCTTTCCTCACCGGTTTTCAAGTTTTCAACAATTACGCCCGTAACTGCTTTTGAAAACCCTTCTTTCTTACCAATTATTTCTTTGGGAGCGCTATCCCAAACCATTTCAATGTTTTCGGTTTTAAATACACGTTTTTGCATTGCTTTGGATGCTCTAAGCTCATCGCGACGATGAATGAGATAAACTTTTTTTACAAGTTTTGCCAGATAGGTTGCTTCTTCAGCGGCAGTATCGCCACCTCCCACCACAGCAACAACTTTTCCTTTGTAAAAATATCCATCGCAGGTTGCACAAGCCGATACGCCGTATCCGTTGTATTCCTGTTCCGATGGCATGCCAAGCCACTTGGCTGATGCTCCGGTTGAAATAATCACAGTTTCGGCCAGGATTATTTTACCTTCATCAGTTTTGGCTTTAAAAGGACGCTCACTTACATCAAGATCAACTATTTCGCCCCAGCGGATGTCGGTGCCAAATCGTTCTACCTGCTTTTTCATATCTTCCATCATGGCAGTTCCCTGTGTCCCGTCAGGATATCCTGGAAAATTTTCAACTTCAGTGGTTATGGTCAACTGGCCGCCAGGCTGCATGCCCTGATAAACTACAGGATAAAGTTCAGCTCTGGCTGCATAGAGTGCAGCAGTATAACCGGCAGGACCCGAACCAATGATCAAACATTTTACTTTTTCAATATTTTCGCTCATTTTGCTTTAGATTAATCGGTTTGTCACCGAAATGTTATTTTAAATTTTTGAGGACATGACGAAAATTATGCCAATAATAAATCTCTTAAGTATCACTAAATTTTATTCTCTTTTCTGCCAAAATTACCTGAAAACACAATGCTGTGTCAGAGAATACATGACACAATTCCCGGAAAAGAAGAACTTATTCGTGGATGTAATGGCGGAAACTTTTCATAAACTGAACTCTTTCATAGGCAGCAGGGTTGCTGCTTTTCGACTGGCTCAATTTGCCTCTGAATTCATCCAGATTCGTATAACCTTCGTGTTCCATCCATCTTGTCATTTCAGTGAGCATTACACTAATTTGGCTAAGTCCATTTTTGTAGAAAGCTGAAACAACCTGAACAGCATCGGCACCGGCCAATATCTGTTTAATCATAGCCTCGCCGTCATGAACGCCCGTGGATGCTGCAAGGTTACATTCAACGCGGTCGGCCATTACGGCTATCCATCTCAGTGAAATGTGCAGATCGGAAGGCTTACTCAATACATTTGTTGAAATTACCTGATAGGTTTCGAGGTTGAAATCGGGGCTGTAAAAACGATTGAAAAGTGTTAACCCGGCAATCCCTGATTTGGAAAGCTTTTGGAGTAACTGCCCGAGGTTTGAAGTGTAATAACTTACTTTGAGCAGAATAGGAATTTTCACTACTTTTTTAACTTCTTCCACAATTTCAAAATAGAGCTTTTCATTGTCTGCTGCTGATCTATTGAAATCGGTGGGAAGAATGAACAGGTTAAGTTCCAGCGCATCAGCACCAGCATCTTCAATTTCTTTGGCAAAGTAGGTCCATTTCTGGGAAGTTACACAGTTGATACTTGCAATTACAGGAATGTGAACCGCATCTTTGGATTCACGAATCAAGCGCAAATATTTTCTCACGCTGTCCTCCTCTTCATCTTCGTCCATGTAATCGAAGGTTTCAGGATATATAAATTGCCGTGATGTCATCCGGTGCATGGCTTCTTCCATCTCCGAAATAATTTCTTCTTCAAAAAGTGATTTTAGAACAACTGCTCCTGCACCTGCCTCTTCGGCTTCCTTAACTTTTTTTGCAGAATCAGTGAGACCTGAACTTCCTACGATTAGGGGGTTACGAAGGGTTAAACCCAAAAATTTTGTTGTGAGATCAGCCATACATTTTTTATTTTTAACAGTTATAAACTCTATTTTTAAAATTACTTTACGGAGATTAGAGGTACCCCAAAAGTGAAGTCCAAAAGTAACATTTTTTTAGCAAAAGCTTACTAATCCCCATGATATCAACTTAAGGCCGGGATTTTTTACTGAAGAGTAAATTTGAGGTATTTGATGGGAACCCCCTTGTTTCTGAACATTTCCTCATAAAATGTCCGAATCTCAAGTACCAATTCGGTTCCCGGGTTTTTATCCACATCAAAAGTATGAAACAACAAGGGGAGATTTTGTTCACGAATTACATCAAGTGTGTAATCGAAAAGCATTGCATTGTCGGTTTTAAGATGAACAACAGCGCCGGGTTTTGCAATTTTTCGGTAACGATCCAGGAAATCCGGGGAGGTAAGCCTCTTTTTTGTTCGTGGTTTGTTGGGATGGGGATCAGGAAATGTAATCCAGAATTCATCCACTTCTTCTGTATCAAACAGAAAATTTATACCTTGGATTTTACTGCGTACAAAGGCCACATTTTTTAGTTCGCTTTGATGGGATGTTTTAGCTCCACGCCACATTCGGGCTCCTTTTACATCCATGCCTATGTAATTTTTTTCGGGGAAGCGCTGAGCCAAACCCACAGTAAACTCTCCTTTTCCACAACCTAATTCGAGAACAATGGGAAAATCATTCTTAAAAAACATACTATTCCATTTTCCCCTAAATGGAAAGCCTTCGAGAAGCTCATCATAATGGGGCTGGAAGAAGTGAGGGAAGGTTTTGTTTTCGGCAAAACGCTCTAATTTTCTCTTGGGCACAGCTTAATGGTGTTGAAATTCGTGAAGAGAATTAATTTCTCAGAAGCCAAATGTTTGGATTTAAAGTTTCACGAACCTTACGCAACTCGGCAAGGGCATCGCTTTTCCGGATATATGCTGAAATGCTTACCCTGTAAAATCCATTTTCGGCTGGGCCAATCACCGAGGGTTCATATCCTTTTTGTCGAAATGCATCAATTAAACTTGTTGCATTTTCGGGTTTTTGAAATGACCCAGCTATGAGGTGGTACATTTTTTTTGCAGGCTGAATTTCGCCTGGAGCCGATTGTGATAAGGCTGTAGTTTCAGCAGGAATAACTTCTGTTTCTTCCCGGTTTTCTTCAATATCCGAGGCTTCAGGAAGGAGTGATTTTGCCACCCCGGAATAATCCGGATTACCGGATTGAGATATAGTTGAGAGGTCGTAAACTTCACTTTCTTCATTTCCAATCTTTGGTTCATCATTTGAAATTTCTAAAGGTGCAATTGAATTATCCGTATTACCGGACAGAGCGGCATCAGTATTTTCGGTTTCGTTTAGCTCAGGGATTAAACTTGCATTAACTGCCACATCATTACTTTTATAATAATCCTTTGAGCTAAGGATTCCTGATTCATTGATTTCAGAATCTGCGGGGCTAAAATAATTGTAGCCGGCAACTGAAAAAATGAATAAAATGGTTACAGTCGCAGCAATCCGAAGAAGCAAAACAGAATTGTTTTTTCGGTCTGGTGATTTCTGACGATCTGCAAGATTTGGCCTTACCTGATGGCGGCTAAGGTTATAATTGCGCTTTATTGCCGGGGATACAAATGATGACATGCCATAAGTATCCTTCAGGAAATTAACCTTTGAGCTTTGTTCGAACTGAATATTGCCTTCCTTGTCAGGGTAAAGTTTCCCAATTCCATCAAGATCAATAGTTTCACCATTATTAATGGTGCGAAGGCTTATCATGGCAAAAGCATCTATTTCTTCAAGTGCTTTTTCGTAGGATATTTTTTCGCTGCTTACAAGTTTATTTGCAAGCAGGCCATCATTGTTTCTTAAATCCTTATTGAAGAGTATGATTTTGGCAGGTGGAGAAAAGGTGTGCTGAACCGGATGAATTTTGGCAGATTGGTAATTTGCAACAAATCCGCCAAAACCATGAACGATTACACAATCATGATCAAAAAGTAATTCACTGATATGCTGTACGATATCCATTTTTTGCTATACTTTAAAATGACCTGCTAATTTACATAAAGAATTAAGCGGTCGGCTAAATGTTTATAATTTTTGACAAATCTTCAGGTGTGTCAATCGAAACGGTCTCTGATTGGCTGTTGCTTACAAAGATAGAAAAACCGTTTTCGAGCCATCGCAATTGTTCGAGCGATTCGGCAATTTCGAGATCGCTTAGTTCCAGTTTTACAATTTTGCGGAGTATTTCGCTGCGATAGCCGTAAATCCCAATATGCTTCAAATAGCTGTGCCGGCCTGAAATGTTCCCTCCCTCGCTACTTCTTAAAAATGGAATGGGGTACCTGCTGAAATACAATGCTCTGCCATCTTTTCCTGCAACTACTTTTACGGTATTCGGACTACTTAGTTCTTCGTCCGTTTTTACCGGGGATGCAAGGGTAGCAATTTCCACAAGCGGGTTTTCAAACATCCGTGCAAGCTGGTCAATCTGCCGGGGATCAATAAAAGGTTCATCTCCCTGAATGTTGATAACGATGTCGATGCCCGTATCCAGATTTTCGAGTACTTCGGCACATCTGTCGGTTCCGCTTTTGTGAGCGGGCGAGGTCATGGCTGCGAGGCCTCCAAAGCTTATCACTTCATCGAAAATCCGCTGGTCGTCGGTAGCCACAATGGCAATGCTAATACTTTCGGTTTTCAATACCTGTTCATAAACCCGCCTTATCATGGTTTTTCCGTTGATGAGCGCCAGTGGTTTTCCGGGGAACCTTGTGGAGCCGTATCGTGCGGGGATGATTCCTGCAATTTTCATCATTTAGTATCTTTTTGTCCTGATTCCATGAGGAATGCTTTGATAAAACCATTGATATCCCCGTCCATCACAGCCTGGGTGTTACCGGTTTCGTAGCCGGTGCGGAGGTCTTTCACCATTTTATAAGGATGAAAAACATAGGAACGTATTTGCGAACCCCACTCAATTCTGCGTTTGCTGCTTTCGATTTCATCGAAGGTTTCCTGTTTTTTGCGGAGTTCGAGTTCGTAGAGCTGTGATTTGAGCATACGCAGGGCTTTGTCGCGGTTTTGCTGTTGCGATCTGGTTTCCTGACACTCAACGATGATGCCCGAAGGCTCATGTTTTAGCCGCACTGCGGTTTCAACTTTGTTGACGTTTTGCCCGCCGGGCCCGCTCGATCTGAAGGTGTCCCAGGATATATCCGCCGGATTAATCACAATTTCGATGGTGTCATCAATCATGGGATAGGCATACACCGATGCAAAAGAAGTGTGCCTTTTATTAGCAGCATCGAAGGGTGAAAGCCTGACCAGTCTGTGCACGCCATTTTCACTTTTTAGATATCCGTAAGCAAAATCACCACTAAATTCCAGTGAAACCGATTTTATACCAGCAACTTCGCCTTCCTGAAAATGTACCTGTTTTACACTATAATTGTTTCGCTCGCCCCAGCGGATGTACATGCGCATGAGCATCTCGGCCCAATCCTGGCTTTCGGTTCCTCCGGCTCCCGGATTGATATGCAAAATGGCATCCAGCTTATCCTCATCACCACTCAGCATATTTTTAAATTCAAGGTCTTCGATGAGGGTAAGTGTGGTTTTGTAATTTTTATTCAGTTCCTCCTCAGTAGCCTCGTCTTCTTCATAGAAATCGTAAATAACTTTTAAATCTTCGAAAGCAGCGGTAACTTTTTCGTAGGCAAGGGTCCATATTTTTTTCTCATTAATGGACTTTAATATGAGTTCAGCTTTTTTGGAGTCGTTCCAAAACTCGGGCTGATGGGTTATGATTTCTTCTTTTTGAATGGCATCTAATTTTTTATCGATGTCAAAGGTACCTCCTCAGAGCATCTACCCTGCGGCTCAGCTCCTTGATATTTTCAATACTTGTCATTTTTTCTAAATATTATTAGCGTTTAAATATTCGATGATTAATTCGGGTTCGTATCCTTTTGAGTAAAGAAAACGTTTGAGTTTATCGTGATTTTTATCTTCCTTTCCTTCGAGTTCGATGCGTTTTTTTTCAGCAATCGATTTCATATTTTTTTCGATGTCATCCTGATTGGCTCTGGAAATCGCTCCCTCAAGAATGCCGGTTTCGATATGATATTTCATGAGTTCATTTCTGATTTTCAATCTCCCCCATTTTTTTTGATTGATTTTACTTTTTACAAATAAATCTGCAAAACGCTTTTCTGATAAAAAATTATCTCCTTCAAGTTGGGTTATTATCTGATCAAAAAACTGTTCGTTGACCTTCCAGTCAAACAATTTCTTTTTAACTTCAAATTTGCTTCGTTCCTGTTGCGCACAGTAAAACCTTGCTTTTATTAACGCATCTTTAAACTCCATTTATCGAAGATGTTTTTAAAAACGAATGTTTTCAGGCATTTGCAATCAGTTCTTCAACCAATTTGGGGACTCCAATACCTGCTTTTTCCCTAATAATTTTAAGGTTTGGTAAAGAAAGCCCATCACCGCTTTTAGGGTCGATAAGGTATTTTGGAGCACTATCATCAACGTATCCTATCAGCCCTGCTGCCGGATAAACGGCGAGTGAAGTTCCGATGACAATGAACAAATCAGCCTGCCTGGAAATTTGGATAGCAGGAACAATTTGGGTAACCTGTTCGCCGAACCAAACCACATGAGGTCTGAGCTGGCTTCCTTTTTCGCAGGTGTCACCGATTTTTAATTCCCACCCTTTAATTTCATAAACAAGGTTTTCGTCTATGGTGCTCTGCGATTTGCGCAGTTCTCCATGTAAATGCAGGATATTGGATGATCCGGCTCTTTCGTGGAGGTCGTCAACATTTTGGGTGATTATATGAACGTTGTAACAAGTTTCCAGTTTTGCAAGGGCAAAGTGAGCAATATTGGGCTCAACTTCTAGTAATTGTTTACGTCGCTGATTGTAAAATTCCATTACAAGTGCAGGATTTCGTTTCCATGCATCAGGACTTGCCAGTTCTTCGAAGCGGTAGGTTTTCCACAAGCCATTGTCGTCTCTGAAAGTTTTAAGACCACTTTCAGCGCTCATGCCTGCTCCGGTAAGAATGACAATATTTTTCATTTGTTCATCAATAAAAGTAAAAAGGCATTCCGGAATAATCCGAAATGCCTGCAAAATTAGTTATTTTATGTGCTTTAAGCTCCAAAAACATTCAGTTCATCGAGCACCTTCACTAAGCCCCGCACCTGGTTTGCCGATTCGTGGAGCAGTTTGTATTCTCTTTCGTTGAGGTTGAGTTCGATAATTTCTTCGATACCATTTTTGCCAAGTTTCACGGGCACGCCAATGTAAAGGCCTTTAATGCCATATTCACCGTTGAGCATTGCACAGCAGGGAAAAATTCTTTTTTGGTCGTCAACAATGCTTTCAACCATTTGTGCTGCTGCTGCTCCGGGAGCGTACCATGCTGATGTGCCCATGAGGTTTACAAGCTCGCCGCCACCTTTGCGAGTACGTTCCACAATTTTATCAATTTCATCTTTGCCAAGCAATTCGGTAATGGGGATGCCTTTAACGGAAGTATATCTGCGGAGTGGAACCATTGAATCGCCGTGACCGCCGAGAAGCAATGCATGAATATCTTTGGGCGACACATCCAGTGCATCGGCCAAAAAGGCGGTGTAACGGCCGGTGTCGAGAATCCCTGCCATACCGAAAACCTTGGATGTTGGTTTGTTGGCAGCCTGCCATGCGGCATGGGTCATTACATCGAGGGGGTTGGAAACAATAATGATGATAGCTTCGGGAGAATACTTGATTACTTTTTCGGTAACATCAACAATAATCTTCGCATTCGTTTTTATCAAATCATCCCTGCTCATGCCTGGTTTACGGGGAACGCCGGAAGTGATTACAACAATCCCCGAACCTTTGGTGCGGAGATAATCATTTGTAACACCCACAACCCTGGTGTCGAAGTTATTAATAGAGGATGTTTGCCAAATATCGAGGGCTTTACCTTCGGCAACGCCTTCTTTAATATCAACAAGCACAACTTCTTTGGCAAGATCCTTATGCGCAATTACGTTAGCACAGGTTGCTCCCACATTTCCTGCTCCAATTACTGTTATTCTATCCATAAATTTTGTTGTTTAAAGTTATATGTGAATATCTAAATCACTGATTAACAAATCCAAATGCAAAAGTAGCAAATATCGAGGTAATTAAATTCGTTGCCATTTACACAAAATCTTTTTTAACAAGAATTAACAACCACATATCCAATCTTTGCCGGCTTATAACAAAACCGGCCATTTGCAGTTATTCAAAGTTTTTGAGCCCGACATATTATGGCAAGTAATTATTAGCTTTGCAAAACTATATGAATAAAACGATCGAGATAAAAAACAAAAAGGCTTCATACCAATATTTTCTGGTAGAAGAGCTTACGGCTGGCATCCAGTTAACCGGCACCGAAATAAAATCCATCAGGATGGGGAAAGCCAACATCGGTGATGCTTTTTGCTCCTTTAAAGGAGATGAGCTGTTTGTGAAAGACATGCATATTGCCATTTACCTCGAAGGAACCATTTACAATCACGAGCCAAAACGCGACAGAAAGCTATTGCTCAACCGACGTGAACTGAAAAAGTTCCTTGGAAAAGTAAACGAAAAAGGATTTACGATAATTCCCACCAAACTTTTTATCAACGATAAGGGTAAGGCAAAACTGAATATTGCCCTTGCAAAAGGGAAACATTTTTATGATAAGCGCGATACCATCAAGAAAAAGGACATTCAACGCGATGTGGATCGCAGCCTGTTTTAACATTAATTACACTTTTGATAAAATATCACACACTATTTTTGGGTTTTTAAAAACTTACAATAACGAATATAAAAACTATGAAAACTACATTTTTAAAGTCGATAAGTGCACTGCTTCTTATTTTTTTATCCACCACACTGCTTGCACAGGAAGAAGCCAAAATAAAATGGTATTCCATCGAAGAGGCTGTTGAGTTAAACAAAAAAAAGAAAAAGAAATTCTTTATCGACCTCTACACCGACTGGTGCGGATGGTGCAAAAAGATGGATGCCAATACCTTTACCGACCCTGTGATTGCTGCCTACATGAACGAGAATTTCTGGCCGGTAAAATTTGATGCCGAATCATCAGAGCCGGTAACAGTAAACGGACAGGAGTTTGTAAATCCAAATCCGGGTGCCAGGCGGTCGTCGCATCAGTTTGCTATCGCTTTGCTCAATGGAAAAATGTCCTACCCTTCTTTTGCTTTTTTGGATCAGGATGTAAAATTGATCACAATATTGCCCGGATATAATCCACCTGAAAAATTGGAGCCAATACTTAATTTTATTGTTGATGAAGCCTACAAGGACGAATCATTTCAGGAATACCAGGCCACCTTTAAAGGGAGTTTCAATAAATAAAGTTTCCGGCATATCTTATAAAATTCCCTGACTTTGAAAATTAGAAATGGCACAACCCTCTATAATTTTCTGATAATATCAGTTTTTTTTATTTTAATATCTGCACACGCAAAAGGGCAACCTGACTTTACAGGGATAATCCAAATCATGGAAAACATTCCTGATTCTCTCACATATTCAACGAGGAATATTGCAGATTACATCCTTGAAAATTTTGATGAAAATGATGAAAAAGTAGCCGCTGCCTTTGCCTGGATTAGTAGCAACATCAGCTATGACCGGAATGATGAAAGGGATTTTTTAGACATTGAAGAGCTTGAAAAATATATTGAAGAAACCTTGTACCAACGCAAGGGAATATGCCAGGCTTATGCCGAAGTTTACCATGACTTATGCAGCAAATTAGAAATCCCTTCACAGGTGGTATCGGGTTTTGTTGTTCCCGAAAGAGGCAAGCCACCCGTTTCACATGCCTGGATAGCAGCTTTTAAATCAGGTGTCTGGAATTTGTACGACCCCACTTTCGGAGCCGGATATGTTGAAGACAGCCTTTTTGTTCAAGATTTTGACACCCTTTATTTTGATGCAAAGCCTCAATTTCTCATCCAAACCCATTATCCTTTGGATCCGATGTGGCAACTAAATTCGAACCCATTAACCATGCATGAATTTTTATATGGAACTGCCGGTGATTCCACCGCAAGTGAATACTTTTATTTTGAGGACACCATTGCAGGTTATTTGGCACTGGACGAACGAGGCAAAATGATTTCGGAAAGGCGCAGGATAATTGCTTATGGTGAAGAAAATCTGATTTTGCAACGTTATCTGGAAGTTTTGGATCAGCAACTGGAATATTACAAAATTTCAGAAAACATTGACATCTTTAACCAATGCATGGAAAATTACAGTAAAGCTATGAGCATTTACAACGACAGCATTGTAAAAGTGCAAACCGGCAATTTGACAGACAGTAAAAGACAGGGCTTGCTATTAAACATTGAAACCATCAGGCAGATTTTGTTGGATACAAACAGGCAATTATCGGAACTCGACAGTCACGAGGAAGCATTTGGTTTAAATATTATTACAAGGAAGCAAGATATCAGTTCCTTTTTGCAATATTTGGGCGAACTGCAAAAAAGACTGAGCAATGAATAACCAAGCTCCCCAGATTAGCCTTGTCCGGAATTTAAATTCTTTTTATCTGAACATGCTTTCGGATTGAATTGCAGGCACAAATCGATCCGGTATTCCAGATCAGCATCCATATCCCAGCCTTCGGGATCAACAAACACATATCCTTTCACGGGACGCCTGGTGAAATCCATTTCGCGGGTACCATTTTTGGTCAGGGCTGCTTCATAAATTTCAGGGTCAACCCGAGCCATCAAATTGTTTTTGATAATCCCTACACACATTTTTTCATTCACCATGAAGACTATGCCTCCCATCATTTTTTTTTCGGTGAAAAGGATGCCCTTTCCTTGTACAAGGTATTGTTGAGAACTAACACAGAACCTGCGTAAAATGCACTGGTGTAGGCAAGGGCTCGATAAATGGTTTTCTTTTCAATCCGGCTGGTGTCAGATTTAACATCACTTTTTTGCGCATAAATACATCCGGTTGCCAAAAATATCATCGTTAAAAATAACCAGTACATTTGTTTGCCTGACTTCATTTTGTAAGTTATTTCCTTTTAACCCTCACTTGCTTTTTATAAGCCCATTCCAGATTCAATTTTTTTTGTGAGATCAACAATGAAACGTGCCATAGGAGCGCCATCAATAACATCATGATCGAAAAGAATGGTCATATTCAGAATTTCCCGTATTTCCACTTTGTCGTTGATTACAACAGGTTTTTTAACGATTGATCCCACGCCAAAACACAGTGGATGAATCGAAACCGGAATAAACCAGCCGTCAATTTTGCCCATCATTCCAATGGAAGTAAAAGCCACATTGCCCATGTTTTTATAAGCAAGTTTTGGGTGACATAAAAGAAACTTCCAGAAATACTTTCTAACAAATCCCGGAAGACGGTAGTACAATTTTTCCAGCTTTCCGGTTTTTTTTCCAAGAACAATATCTTTTTCTGAAAGTGTGTCATTTTTCGCATTTGCAATCTGCTTTGTTATCGATTCAATGCTTGTTTGGTTTGCTTTTTCGATAATCAGTGGGATGGGTACTTTTGCTCCGGCCAATTCTTTTTCTACAAGCATCGAAACGTTGATATCTTCAAATATCATCAGTTTGTTTTTCCCTTTTAAATAGGCTGCAGGGGTTTCGTGTTTTTTTATCGTTGAAGCAATCACATGAATCAGCCAGCCGTTAAAAGAAATTTTACTGACATTCGACTTATTGTAATCTCTTATTTTTAGGCGGCTTTGTGTAACATCAAGTGCTATCATACCTGCAATATGATGCTTCCTTTTCCCGACATCAACGATATCAATGGTAGTAATTCTTGAATCCGGAAATTTCTGAACCTGAAAATTTGACATGATTTGGTCAGTATCGTTTTGCGTAATCAAATTTTTGCGCTGCAAACATAACGATATGTCCTCTTTTTTCGTAATTATTTAAGTGATGGTTTTATTAGCAAATTCTTTCTGACCCCATCCCTCCCGGAGGGATGCTTCAATATTTATATTATTGATTTACAGTAATCACCACATTCCCTATTTTACCACCTCTTTCAACATGGCGGTGTGCGTCGGCTGCTTGCTCCAGCGAAAACATCCGGCCAATAAGTGGTTTAAATTTACCTGCTTCTACCAATTCCCTGAAAAAAATCACATCTTCCGGTGTTTCTTTCATGATGCCCGAAACTACCTTTTTGCTGCCCGACATGGATGCCCATGCCCCTTTGATCATTTGTGAAAGCCCTGCAGCAGCCAGCAGGTAATATCCATTTTTGTTGAGCGATTTTAAACTTCTGCCAAAAGAGCTTTTACCCGCTGTGTCAAAAATAACATGATAATTTTCACCCAGAGCTGTAAAATCCTGTTTTGTGTAATCGATTACTTTGTCGGCTCCCAGCGATTTCACAAGTTCCATGTTGGAGGTGCTACAGATGCCTGTAACTTCAGCGCCAAAATATTTTGCAAGCTGAACGGCAGCAGAGCCTACCGCCCCGGAAGCACCAATGATCAGTACTTTTTGCCCTGAACGTATGTTCGCTTTTTTAAGAAAATAAAGGGCTGTATTTCCGCCAAATGGAATGGAGGCAGCTTGTTCCCAGGTAATATTTGCCGGCATTTCACCCAGCGTTGCGTTTTCAGGCAGGCAAACATATTCGGCGTAAGCCCCGAATTGCATGCCAGTTGTTCCAAATACGCGGTCTCCTTTTTTAAACAATTTCACCTTGCTGCCCACAGCTTCAACCTCACCTGCCAGCACGCCTCCCAGAATATTTATTTTGGGCTTTATCAAGCCAAAAAACAGCCTGACTGCAAAAGGCTCGGCGGCTCGCAGGTGTACATCACCTGTGGAAACGCCGGTAGCGTGAATTTTTATTCGAATTTCGTTGTCTTTTGGGATGGGCATTGCAAGCTGTTTTAGCTGCAACACATCCGCCGATCCATAATTATTAATAACAATAGCCTTCATCGTTGTGATTTTTTTAAGTTTGATGCCCTGTTGATTTGATAGAATTGACACATACATTTCAACCTTTATTATTAGCGGCAAAAATACCTTCACTAAAAAAAACAGAAGTTCTATATCCTGTAAAAGGTGTTCGCTTTTATAATTCCGAACATATTTTGAGCCGATCTGAAAATCTAAAAAATGAGGAAAACGCCCGGTTCGTAAAAGCGGATTGCTATAATTTTTTCTGCATCAAAAATTGTTTGGGTGTAAGTCCTGTTTCTTTTTTGAAGCAGGTATTGAAAACTGTTTTGGAATTGAACCCGCAATCAAAAGCCAAACCGACCAGGGTAACATGCGCGTTTTTGGGGTCATCGGCAAGTAGCTTAAATGCTTCCACGCGGTATTGATTGATAAATTCATTGAAATTTTTCCCTACATGCTCATTAAGTAGCCAGGAAAGCTGGTTTGGATGAATTTCGACCTGAGCTGCAAGCGAGCGCAGCGACAGGTTAGGATCGAGATAAGGTTTATCGCTTCGAATAAACTTCATAAGACGGGCTAAAAAAACCCTGGCGGTATCTTCATCGAAAGGTGCTCTTTTTTTCCTGACAGGTTCGTTAAACATTGCATCAGGAAATAAAATTTTTTGCAACTTCTGATGCCGCGGATCCGACATTACCGAATGTACCATAGGATCGTTAAAATACATCAGCAGGAAAAAGGCGTTGTGTTTCATGGCATCATCAATCCAGTTGAATGCCCGATCGATCATTCCATTGGATGCATAGAGCAAAAACAGAAAGGAATTTGCACGAAAACCATCAGGATACTTTGCTTCTTCGATGAGTTGTCGGGTAAGCAAAACAGCCCTGTCAGTTTCTCCTTTTAGAGTATAAGCCAGGGCAGTGTATCCTGTTTTATCGTTTTGTAAATCAAAATCAGGGAGATTATTGTTGAAGTTGTTCAGCATCTGATCGTACCGTCCCAGTTTAAGCAGGCAAAAGCCTTTGATTGAATGTGCCGGAATGTTTTTGGGATTATGTTCCAGGCAACGGTCAAGGAGTTGAAGTGAGTGTTCAAAATCCTCCGTCATATAATAATAATAGGCTCTGAAAAAAAGTGTTTCCTGCGACAGGGGATCGATGCTGAGGGCAATTTCAAGATGCCGGAATGCTTCTTCTTTTTTCCCTGCAAGAATGTACAAAAAGAAAATAAACTGCTGCGCCTCCACATGATTGGGGTTGATTTCGATGGCCTTTGAGATCTCAATAAATGCTTCCCTGAATTTGGCTTCAACAAAAAAAGCAAGATTGGCCATTTGATAATGGATTCCTGAATTTTGATCGTTGAACTGCCGGGCTTTGTTGGTCAATTTTGCCACCATTCCCCATGTTTCCTCATAGGGCAAAAAACCAGTGGTTGCCAAAAAACCATAGCAATCGGCGAGGCCTAAAACCGACTCCACATGTTTTGGATCCAGCTCAAGGGCTTTTTCAAATAGCGGTATGGCTGTCCTGATATCTGCTATGTTCCATTTGTTAAAATAAAAACGCGCTTTTAAAAAATATTCGTAGGCATCCAGATTTTCGGTTTGCTTCTCCACCAGATGATCCTGAATTTCGAAATGGCCAAAATGTTCCCGCATTTTATCTGCTATCCGTAAGCTAATCTCATCCTGAATTTCGAAAATATTTTCCAGTTTACGGTTCCACGTTTCCGACCACAGGTGAAAATCCCGGGCAGTTTGAATCAACTGTGCGGTAATACGAATCATATTACCCGACAGGCGTACGCTTCCTTCGAGGATGGCCGAAACGCCAAGCTCTTTACCGATTTGTCTGACAGAAACATTTTTGTTTTTAAAATAGAAAGAAGAAGTTCGGGAGGTAACTTTCAGGCTTTTGATTTTTGCAAGTGCATTGATAATTTCTTCGGTGATGCCATCGCTGAAGAATTCCGTTTCCCGATTGGCACTCATATTCACAAAGGGAAGTACGGCAATGGTTTTCGAAATTTCCTGCTTACCTTTTAACGCTTTGATCCCGGGCACGACAATACCCGCATTACTGATGGCAAATATTTCGACTGCTTCCGCAATATTTTTAAGTTGGAAATACCCCATTGAACGGGTGGAAATATCCTGATGGTTTTTCAGTTCGTCATTGAGTTTGCCCGAGAGCAGGATAGCTCCTGCCACACCCATATTTTCGATGCGGGATGCGAAATTTACACCATCTCCGTAAACATCGCTTTCGCTGAAAACAATATCGCCCATGTGCAAGCCTATCCTGAGGGGCACAACATCGCCCAGCTGTAAATCCTGCTGCATCGCAATGGCACATTTTACGGCTTCGATAGCGCTTTTAAAAACACTAAGGGTACCGTCACCATAATATTGAATGATTTCGCCATGATAAGCATCGTGTTGCTGCAGGAATACTTTGCGGTGCTTCGCCCTGACTTTGGCAGCCCTTGCTTCATCGCCCTGCATCAGTGCAGTGTAGCCTTCAATATCGGTAAACATAATGGCAGCAAGCCGGCGCACTTTAGTGTTGTTCATCTTCATCAAATCAAAAATCGATCAGGGAAATTACCCTATTCAAAACCGTTTTAAAAATCCGGTAAATGATAAACAACGCTTTTAGTAAAAGTGTTGAAATGTATCACCATTATAAAATGCAAAAACTGTTTTTTTGATAGTTTTCCTGTATCAAAGGTGCTGCGAGAAATAACAATTTCACTTACTCTGTCAACCCGGGCTCCGTTGCTTATGAAAGAATAAATTTTATCATCTCAGGTTACTACTTCCCGTTTATTCGAATAGCTGTTATAAAGTTTAAGGCCAACAATTTTCTCCATTCTTTTTACTGCAAAAAATATTTCTTCGTAAGTATTATAGAGCGGAGCAATCCCCAAACGAATGTTATCGGGCTCCCGAAAGTCGGGAATTATTTTTGGGGAATTGTCGATGGGATGAATCAGTGCCTTACAAATGCGGTAGGCTTCGGGATGGCGGAGTGAAATATGGGAACCCCGATGATTTGCGTTTTTTGGGGAGCCTAAGCCGAAATTTAAGGGTTTAAGGAGTGTTTCCCAAAGGTAAATCAGATATTCGCTTTGACCGATACTTTTATTTCTCAGATGCTGCATCCCTGCTTCAAGCAATAAATCAGGCCTGGCTCGATGGCTGAGAGCGAAAGTACAGGTGGCGTACCTATTGAAAACCTCCTGATTCCAGCCGCTGCAGTATATTTCAAATTGAAGGCGAAGGGATTTTCCTCCCCAAACCATCCCCAAACCGGTGAAATTAATTTGTCATGCAAATGTTCAGCAACATAAAGATATGCCGGAGACCCCGGGCCTCCATTCATGTATTTATAGGTACAGCCAATGGCCATATCGGTACCGGCATCATGCAGGTTCAGGTTTACAGCTCCTGCAGCATGACTTAAATCCCAAATAATGAGTGCCCCTTTTGAATGGACAAATTCGGTGACAGTCCTCATATCATACATGAAAGCACTTTTGAAGGCCACGGAAGATAATACAACAACAGCCGTATTTTCATCCACAACCCGCTCAAGTTCTTCCATGGGAACAGTTTGTCCGTCGCTTGATTTTGCAAGTACAACTTCATAATCACTGCCCATTTGTGATGCAATGCCCTGCAAAACATATAGATCTGTCGGAAAATTCAGTTCATCGGATACAATCCTGGTTTTTCCTGCATTGAGATTTACAGCAGCTATCGCCAATTTGTAAAGGTTCAGCGATGTTGAATCGCCGGTGGCAATTTCATTTGCATCAGCACCGATAAGACGGGCAATTTTGCTGCTGATTTTTTCGGAAAGTTCATACCAGCCTTCATTCCAGCTCCTGATGAGCTGAGTGCCCCACTCAAATTCCACAACATTTTTTATCAGGTCTCTGGTTTTATTCGGTAATCTGCCTAACGAATTTCCATCAAGATAAATGGTATTTTTTTCAGGAAAATAAAAACTGCTCCTGATAGCGCTTAATTGATCTTCTGCATCAAGCTTTAGTGCAAAATCATGATCAGGACTAAATTGTTTGAGAATACCCATATTTATTTTTTGGTTTGACTTTGAAGAATCTCATTGGCTTTGGGCAAAATCAGGTCAACCCATTCGGAATACATTTTCCCGGAAGGATGTAATCCATCGATGGCAATCAGCTCAGGGTTAAATTTTGCCTTCCGGGATATTCCAGTAATGTCGAAATAATTTGCAGACAAATATTTTGTCTCATCATAGTTTGCTGCATTAAAGGTATCGATATCTCTTGCAATTCTTGCAGTGTCGGCTCCTGAGGCAAAGGGTGTAACACTATAATCAGGAATGGAAAGAACAATAACATTTTTTGGATTATTACCCGCCAACCTAATGGCTTTTTGAAGCATTTGCCTGAACTCCTGACGATATTCTGAGATATCAAGTCCACGATACTGATCGTTGACTCCAATTAGCAAAGATACCAGACTGTAGGGCCCCTGCGGATTTTCGTCAGCTACTGCCTGTAAAAGTTGCCCTGTTGACCAGCCCGTTCGGGCCATGATCTCAGCATCCCGAAGGTCATAGGCCATCAATTGCAATCGTTCGGCCAACTGCACGGGAAACCTCTCCGAAATTTCCACCCGTTCACCGATGGTATAGGAATCGCCCAAAGCCAGGTAGCTTAAATTTTCCGCCGGAGGGTCTTCGTTGTAGTTTGTTCCGTTATTTGACACAGCTATGGGTTCATTTTTTTCATCACATGAAATTGAAATAACAGTCAAAAATAGCATAAAAATCAGTGAATGTTTCATTAGTGTGGTATTTTCAGTTTCAATGAATAACTCATAAAAAGCTAAAATGTTCGGGGAAGATAAATATTCATGACTAACACCGGAATTTAAACGGCCTCCAGCGATAAAACCACCTTCATTACAGCACCACATGAATTTCTGTAATTGTAAAGTGTTAACTGTGAGGAATACCAGAAAGTTAAAATGGATAAAGTCTTATCTTTGCCATAAAATTTTCAACAATTTAAAATGAATAATATCACATTAGATACCATTGAAGCGCTAAACAGGAAATTTGAGTTGGCCGGGGCACATGACATACTCACCTATTTTTTACAAAATTATAAAGGTAAAATAGCCTTTGCCTCCAGCATGGGTGCCGAGGATCAGGTAATTACCGAAATGATTGCCAAACTCGACCGGGAAGCAAAAATCTTTACCCTTGACACCGGGCGTATGTTTCCCGAAACTTACGACCTCATCGAAAGAACCAATGCCCGTTACAAAATCAATATCCAAATCTATTTTCCCGAAAAGGAAAAGGTAGAAAAAATGGTGAATAGTAAGGGAATCAACTTATTTTACGAAAGCATCGAAAACCGGAAACTATGTTGCCACATTCGTAAAATTGAGCCACTGAAACGCGCCCTACAAGACCTCGAAGTTTGGATCAGCGGACTACGCCGATCGCAATCCATTACACGAAAAGATGTAAAAGTAGTTGAATGGGACGAAAACAATGGCCTGATAAAGTTAAACCCCCTGATTGAATGGACTGAAGCCCGGGTTTGGGATTACATCGAACAAAACAACATTCCTTATAATAAATTGCACGATCAGGGGTTTCCTAGCATTGGTTGCCAACCCTGCACACGAGCCATAGAGCCCGACGAAGATATACGTGCCGGCCGCTGGTGGTGGGAGCTCCCCGAAGGTAAGGAATGTGGACTGCATGTGAAGGAAGGGTGATTCGTTATTGGTTATTCGTTATTGGTTATTGGTTATTCGTTATTCGTTATTCGTTATTCGTTATTGGTTATTGGTTATTCGTTATTCGTTATTCGTTATTCGTTATTCGTTATTGGCTATTCGTTAATAGTTATTGGTAATTGGTAAGACAATTCGTTAAGCAACAGTCAATCTTTTAACTATTAACTATTCAACCATTAACTTCAACCCATTCAACTATTAACCATATATCGATTAACAAATAACGATTAACTTCCACCTCCATCCTTCGGGCACTTCCCTGAACTCTGCCTCCCTGTTTGATAATATTTGACAGGCTTTTTAATTCCCGATTTTCTTATCCCTACTTTTGTCGTCAAACTTTAAAACAAAGCTTATTATGGATTTTAGTTTTTTAACAGGCGATTCTGCAATTTTTACCTGGATAATATTACCACTGCTAATTTTTTTGTCGAGGATTGCCGATCAAAGTATTGGAACCCTCAGATTGATTTTTGTTTCAAAAGGCTATAAATACATTGCCCCCATCCTGGGCTTTTTCGAAGTGATCATCTGGCTGTTGGCTGTAACACAAATCTTTAAGCAATTAGATAATTTTTATTACTACATCGCTTATGGAGCAGGCTTTGCAGCCGGAAACTACCTGGGCATGGTGCTTGAAGAACGGATTTCGCTGGGGAGTGTGGTAGTAAGGATTATCCCAAGAAAGGATACTTCAAAATTGGTGGAGGCAATGAAACTGAAAAATTATGGCATTACTCTGATGGATGCCATCGGAAGCCGCGGACCTGTTCAGATAATCTTTACTATAATCCCGCGAAAGCTTATCAAAGAATTGGCAGGACTTATTAATGAATACAATCCCAATGCATTTTACTCGATCGAAGAGGTTAAAAATGTGAGTCATGGAATATCTCAACCTCCCAGCCCCATTTTAAAGAAACCTAAAATGCCTCAGCTTTGGCGAAGATCAAAATAATTAATACTATTCTTGCAGAAAATCATTTCTACCAATGGCACTAATTCTTGGCATTGAATCTTCCTGCGACGACACCTCCGCAGCAGTAATAAACAACACCACCATTTTGTCGAATATCACTGCCAACCAGGATGTGCATCGAAAGTTTGGCGGTGTTGTACCGGAACTTGCATCCAGAGCGCATCAGCAAAATATAATTCCTGTGATCCACCAGGCTATCAAGGAGGCAGGCGTTAAAAAAGAGGATTTGGATGCTCTGGCCTTTACAAGAGGGCCGGGACTTTTGGGCTCACTTTTGGTTGGAACTTCATTTTCAAAGGCATTTGCCATGGGGCTCAACATTCCGCTCATCGAAGTCAATCACATGCAGGCACATATTTTGGCTCACTTCGCCCAGTTGCCCGGACAAGAAAAACCTGTCCCTTCATTCCCGTTTTTATGTCTTACAGTATCAGGAGGGCATACTCAAATTGTTCAGGTAAAGGATCATTTTGATATGGAGATTGTTGGACAAACCATAGATGATGCTGCCGGCGAAACATTTGATAAGGTTGCCAAAATCATGGGTCTGCCATACCCAGGCGGGCCGGTAATCGATAAACTTGCAAGGCTTGGAAATCCTGATAAATTCAAATTTCCTGAACCCAACATACATGGATTTGATTACAGTTTCAGCGGATTGAAAACTTCATTCCTGTATTTCCTGCGCGACAATCTGAAAACCGATCCCGATTTTATCGAAAATAACAAGGCCGATCTGAGCGCTTCAATCCAGAAAACCATCATTAAAATCCTGCTTAAAAAACTTAAACTGGCTTCTGAAAAATTTGGCATACAAGAGATAGCCATCGCAGGAGGCGTTTCTGCAAATTCGGAATTGCGCAATGCGATGGAAACAGCGCATCGGGAGTGGGGCTGGAATACCTTTATTCCTCCTTTTCAGTTTACAACCGACAATGCAGCGATGATTGCTGTTTCCGGATATTTTAAATATTTAAAAGGTGAATTTTCAGGTCAGGATGCTGTGCCTTATGCAAGGGGAGGAATGTAGCAGATTATAGTTACAGGATATCTGAATAAAACAATTGGTATTTCAACATACGTTTTGATATCCATAAAAAATACCCCGCACCGGGGAGATGCAGGGATTTTTCAGTTAATCAATCAAAAATGGAGATATATTTTATGAAATTATATTCATACAAAAGTTGTAAAAACATCTTAAATTTCAGATCGATAATCTTAAATCTAAAATTGAAATTTTTACATTAAAACCAGACTCTAATTATCTTCGTACTCAGCCAGAATGTTTTTTACATCATCCGGAGCAATCCGTCCATAGGTTTTTTCGCCAACCTGCACAACCGGAGCCAAACCACAAGCCCCAACGCAGCGCAGGCAGGTAAGCGAAAATTTGCCATCAGGTGTGGATTCTCCAACTTTAATCCCCAACTCTTTCTTGAATTCCTCCAACACTTTTTCGGCACCACGAACATAGCAGGCAGTACCGGTACAAATCGAAACAGGATGTTTACCTTTGGGTATCATGGTAAAAAAGGAGTAAAAGGTAACCACACCATAAATTTTTGCCAGTGAAACATTGAGGTTTTCAGCCACTACTTCCTGAACTTCGGCGGGGAGGTAACCAAATTCACCCTGCACTTTGTGCAAAACATTGATCAGGTCGCCTGGTTTGTTATCGAAAGATTTGCAAATCTCCTGGATTTTGGCAATATCTTTTTCTTTTAATTTTACTTTTATGCTTGACATTTCTTTTGTTTTTAATGTTATCCGTTATTTGTTATCCGTTAATCGTAAGTAAAAATTTTCCCGGAGGAACAATCACACAAATAACGATTAACCAATAACCATTAACTAATCAATAAACACTTCCTTCTTCCGGTCAAAATAGTGCGTATGCAGCAAATGATGTGCTTTCTCACTCATGGGTTTACCAAGAAACTCTTCGTATAATTTTTGCACATATTTGTTTTCATGCGACTTTCTGATGGTTTTTTGAGCATCTTCCTGGTAAATGGCTTTTTGCCTTGCTTTTAAAATACTGGTATCGCCATGAATATACGGTTGTCCACCGCCACCAATACACCCGCCCGGGCAGGCCATAATTTCGATGGCATGATACTGACTTTTTCCTGCTTTGATATCCTCGAGTAATTTACGTGCATTCCCCAGGCCGTGAGCAATCCCAATACTAATGGGCAATCCATCAAAATCGATGGTTGCTGACCGAATACCTTCCATTCCGCGCAATTCTTCAAAATCAACTTTAGGAAGTTCCTTTTGTGTATGTACTTCGTAGGCGGTACGAACAGCAGCTTCAATTACTCCACCGGTGGTTCCAAAAATCACAGAAGCACCTGTTGATTCACCCATCGGATTATCAAAATCAGCATCCTCCAGGCCGAGAAAGTCGATGTTGGCTTGCTTAATCAGGTTTGCAAGTTCGCGCGTTGAAATAGAATAATCCACATCCGGATTTCCGTCCACTTTGAACTCATCGCGAGAACATTCATATTTTTTGGCGACACAAGGCATGATCGAAACCACCACAAGTTTTTTCCTGTCCACATTAATTTTATCCGCAAAGTAGGTTTTGGCTATGGCTCCAAACATTTGCTGCGGCGAACGTGCTGTTGAGGGAATGTCCTTCATTTCCGGAAACTGGTGTTCGAAAAATTTTACCCAGGCAGGGCAGCAGGATGTAAGTATGGGCAGATGAACATTGGTATCGCCGTTCAGATGTTTTGACAGGCGATCGAGCAATTCTGTACCCTCCTCCATAATGGTGAGGTCGGCAGCAAAATCCGTGTCAAATACATAATCGAAACCGAGTTCGCGAAGAGCTGCTGCCATTTTTCCGGTAACGAGGGTTCCGGGCTCCATTCCAAATTCTTCGCCCAGGGCGGCACGAACTGCAGGCGCGGTTTGTACAATCACTGTTTTCCCTGGATCGGCAAGGTCGTTGATGAGTTGGTTGGTATGATCAACTTCGGTTAGTGCGCCTGTTGGGCAAACATTTACACATTGCCCGCAATAGGTGCAAACGCTATGATCGAGATTCATTTCGAAAGCAGGGGCAACCACCGATTGAAAACCGCGGTTGATGGCTGAAAGCACACCAACAGTTTGTACTTCGTTGCACATTACTTCGCATCGGCGACACATAATACATTTGTCCACATCGCGAATGATGGCTGGAGAAGTATCCTCGCGGTAGGTGCTTTGCTCTCCCTGGTAGGGAATTTCACGAATACCGAGTTTATGGGCAAGATCCTGTAACTCACAGTTACCTGATTTGGCGCAAATAAGACAATCGAAAGGGTGGTCGGAAAGGATGAGCTGAACCACAGTTTTGCGGGCATTGAGCACCCTGATTGAATGTGTGTGCACAACCATTCCTTCGGCACAATCGGTGGCACAGGCAGGAGCAAGGTTGCGACGGCCATCAACTTCAACCACACATACACGACATCCGCCGGGTTTATTTTCGATATTCAAATCTCCCAAATTCATGTAACATAAAGTGGGTATGTGAATACCTATATTTTTTGCAGCCTGAAGGATGGTTGTTCCCTTTTCTACTTCAACTGTTTTTTTATCAATAATTAATTTGATCATTTCCATGATTACTTCTTTGAATGATTAAACTATTTCGATGGCGTTAAATTTACATTTCTCCATACAGGTACCGCATTTGATACACACAGTCTGGTCGATCACATGTAATTGCTTTCGTTCGCCCGAAATGCAATTCACAGGGCAATTTCTGGCACAAGCCGTGCAACCCACACAATTTTCAGGTATGATTATATATTGCATCAATGATTTGCATGAACCTGCCCTGCACTTATGCCCCTCAACATGTTCGAGATATTCTTCCCAGAAATTATCCATGGTAGAAAGCACAGGATTGGGGGCTGTTTGACCCAATCCACACAGGGAAGTATCTTTGATGACATGGCTAAGGGTTTTCAGCTTATCCAGGGTTTCCATAGTTCCTTCACCTTTGGTGATGGTTTCGAGCATTTCGTGCAGGCGCTTGTTGCCAATACGACAAGGGCTGCATTTCCCGCAGGATTCCTCCACGGTGAAGTCGAGATAGTATTTTGCCACTGAAACCATGCAATCGTCTTCATCCATCACGATCATACCACCGGAACCCATCATCGATCCGGCTTCAATCAATGTATCGTATTCGATGGGAGTATCAAGATGTTTTTGGGTTAAACACCCACCGGAAGGCCCACCTGTTTGTACGGCTTTAAATGCTTTGCCATCTTTAATACCACCGCCGATTTCAAAGATCACTTCACGCAGGGTGGTTCCCATCGGAACCTCAATCAAACCCACATTATTGATTTTACCGGCAAGCGCAAATACTTTGGTGCCTTTCGACCTTTCGGTACCAATACTTGCAAACCATTTTGCCCCTTTGTTGAAAATAACAGGGATATTGGCAAAAGTTTCCACATTATTAACGTTGGTAGGCTTGCCAAGATAACCTTCTACGGATGGGAAAGGTGGTTTGAAAGTTGGTTCGCCACGACTTCCTTCCATGGAGTGAATGAGAGCAGTTTCTTCACCGCAAACAAAAGCCCCTGCACCGTATCTGAGTTCGATTTCAAAATCGAAGCCGCTGCCAAAAATATCTTTCCCCAAAAGGCCATATTCCATAGCCTGATCGATGGCAATTTTTAGACGTTTGATAGCCAGCGGGTACTCAGCGCGTATATAAATCAAACCTTTGGTTGCACCGATGGCCCAGCCACAAATGGCCATGGCTTCGAGCACAGCGTGTGGATCGCCCTCCAGGATCGAACGATCCATAAAGGCACCGGGGTCGCCTTCGTCGGCATTACAAACCACATATTTTTGATCAGCCTGACTTTTCCGGGTGATCTCCCATTTAAGTCCGGTAGGGAAACCTCCACCTCCGCGGCCACGCAAACCCGATTCCTTCACAACATTGCAGGTTTCCTCGGGAGTCATGCCGGCCAGCACATTACCTAAAGCAATGTATGCATCTCTTGAAATGGCTTCATCAATATTTTCAGGATCGATAAAACCACAATTCCGAAGCGCAATACGAATTTGCTTTTGATAAAAACCCATGTGTTTTGAATCTGTAATATGCTTTTTTGTTTCAGGATCAACATAAAGCAATCGTTCTACTCTTCTTCCCTTCACCAAATGTTCCATGACGATTTCTTTCGAATCCTCAGGAGTAACCCTTGTATAGAATGTGTTATCGGGAAGCACCTTAACAATCGGTCCTTTTTCACAAAAGCCAAAACATCCTGTGGTAACAACTTTGGCATCCGATGAAAGGCCATTCTCTCTGATTTCGTTGTTGAGCATATTAACAATCCTGTCGCTTTCAGATGCTTTACAACCGGTACCACCACAAACAAGCAGATGATATTTATAATTAGCCATAATCTTTTCTTATAATTTAATCGTCAATTGTATTGTAATTGGCAGGAATTATCCCTTCTACAAGTTCACCACCGCGAATATATTTCTCGATGATTTCGTCAGCTTTTTCCACATCAACCCAGCCAAAAACTACCGGATCCTTTCCGGGAAGAATTACCTCGATGGTAGGCTCGGCATAGCTGTATCCCATATCACCGGTTTGCGTTACAACAGCATCAACATTGCGTTTTTCAAGTTCATCCACCAGGAAGATAAAAACTTCTTTTGCTCCCGAAGCTATTCCACTGGTTGCCATTCCTACCCTAATTTGAACCATGGCTTCAGGACTATCAGCATTTTCCCTGAGCCTGATTTTCTGCTGAAGTTCATCTTTGATCTTTCTGAGATCATTTAATGATGTGATTTTTGCCATTAAACTATTGTTTTATTGTTAACCAAAATGTTTAAATCAATCGCCGGCAAAAATATTTCTTAAATCAGTTCTGACCAAATTAATTTGTTAAATGTTTCACATTGTTAAATTAATAACATTAAATTAATATGGAATGATAAAGCAGGACGATTTTTCGCGATTTTTCGAGACTCACATTTGGCCATTATCTGATATCAGGGTGTCCAAATTGTTTTGGATAAATTCATTCAGTACAACTCTAACTTCGGGATGGTTAAGACGAAGCCCACCAAGTGCATCGCTGATTTCGGCTGAATCAAAACTGAAAGAACCTTTATCAGTATATTGATGATAGATAAAATGAATTTCAGGGTTTGAGATTAATAACATATTTAAAGTACCCGACAAGTCTCCAAGCGGCTGACGGTCGATGTGGGTCAAGCCTAATCGAACATCAACCCTTGTGCCTTTTCCTTGTTCTGATTGTATCGAAAATTCACCTCCCGTAAGCTCTGCATGAAATTTTAGAAGGGATGTACCCATTCCAATACGCCTTTTTGCCTTGCTTGTAAAAAAAGGATCGCTGATGCGCTGCAACTGATCGGGCTCAATACCTTTTCCATTATCCTTTATCGAAATCCGAAGTACATCCCCGGCAACTTCTTCGCCAATTTCAATCTCAATTTTGGTTGCCCCTGCAACAATTGAATTGTTTACGATATCGATGATATTTTCACAGATTTCTTTCATCCTTTATCAAAAACTGGTTTTACCATTCGCCCTTCCATGCCCGATAATGCCTTTTTAATTTCAGAAAAATGCAGTTTCTTTAAGGTAAATTCAGAAAACGGGGCACCAACATCATTTATAAAATGGGCATCCGAACCGGCGAGTATGACTTTCTTTTCAAGACAGGGAAATCGGCGGATTAAATCATCGGCCTTCCCGTATTTTGAAATTTCATAAGCATCGGCATTTAAATCGGGGGGCACAAATCCAAGTTGACTTGTAAGACTGAAAGCCTGGCGATCGATATGAGCAGGGATAAAAATACCTTCTAGCTGATGCACTTTTTTTTCAATTTCATCGATTGATAAATTTGTGGCATTGATAAGCATCCATTCAACCTGGCCAAGAATATTCTCCAGTTCGTCAACGATAAGTTGGTATCCAAATTTTTCCGGATTATTCGGGGTTTTAAGAATATGTGCATCAACAAATTCCTGGAAAATTTTCAACACCTTTTCAGTTTCAAAAAAAGCCAGGCAATGCACCTCTTCAACCGTAGTAACTTCCATCCCCGTCAAAACAAAAATTCCTGATTTTTCAGCCAGCTTTTTTGTGACCATTGCATTTTGCATTGCATTATGATCAGCAATCCCAAGAATATCAAGATCTTTTTCGATGGCTCTTTTCACTATATTCGCCGGACTCATTTCGAGGCTGCCACAGGGGCTCAGCACCGTATGAATATGCAGATCGGCTTTATATGTGTGTAATGAGTCCAATTTTTACAAAGTAAAAAAGGATGATTATGAATGAAGAACCTGGTAGAGTCTTCCTCCGAATTCAAAAGCACTCATCGAAGTGGAGATGATGGGGATACCTTCGCTCTCCGCTGCTTCAATCAATTCTGCGGAAGCTATATTATTGTTTGCAATTACCACACAGGACAACTCTTTAAGAGAGGCTATTGCCGCCACATTTTTGTGTGTCTGTATGGTGATCCACAGCATATTTTCATCGGCATTGCCCATAACATCGCTGAGCAGATCAGAAGAATAAGCGCCGGATATGGTTTTCTCACAGGCATCTTTTCCTGCCAGCAGGGTGGTATTTTCCCAGTTCACAATATCAATTACCTTCATGTTTTGCTCCTTTCTTTGAACAATCTTTGTTGAGGGATTCATCTCCCCATATTTTTTGAATGATTCTGCCTGCATGATCGCGATCGATCAGGCTGGTATGTTGAATAAAAATGCAATTTGAAATGTTGGCACGTTTTTGAGCGACATCTTCCGCCAGTGCCCGACAATTTGGAGATCCGCATGCACCACAATCAAACCCCGGAAGGAAACACATCAACTCCCTGATACGTTCCATTTTTTTTAGGGCGGTGCCCAGATCTTCATCTAGTTTGACCGGCCTGGCGTCGATGGTATCCAAAGTCATTTTACTTTCAAGAAAAGCACTTGCTTCGGTTTTTTCCTTTCCGGTAAGCGATTTGTTATTGGTTTTTTGCTGTGATAGGGAGGCTCTTCTAAGTAAACGACCCTGGACAAGAAAGCGGTTGGATGCACAGAGAATGCCCCCGGCGCAACTTTCATCGCAGGCTCGAAGTTCAAGAAAATCCACATTATTTATTTCTTCGTTCTCCAGCTTTTCCAGGAATTCATCCACATTGTTAATTCCATCGATGGCCAGGGTGGTATACTTCATGTGTTTGGCCTCCCCGTTGGTAAGGCTCCAGGTAATGGCATCAGCACCCAAATGCGTGCGCTCGTCTGCAGCAGAAATACCCTCTTCGTTTTTGAGCAAATACATGATTTTATTGAACAGGGAATCAATATTGATCACCCCATCAATAATGCTTTTTTCTTCGCCCACCGGGCTTTTAATGGCAGCAATTTTAGCTGCGCAGGGGGTGATATAAAACATCCCGATTTCATTTTCATCATGACCTTCGTTGAGGAGGTTATTTTTTACCAGTTCGGCGGTGAGGTCGTGCGGGGGTTTTAGGAGGATGAAATGGTCGGTGAGTGCCGGAAACCTTACCTGAATCAGGCGAACAGTTGCCGGACAAAATGTTGAGATTAAAGGCCGGGCAGCATTTTTTTGCTGATATTCCATCATTTTCTCCTTCAGAAAATTGACTGACTGCTCTACCTCAAAAACACGCGAAAATCCAAGTTTATGAATGGCCTGATAGATTTGGCCGGTTGAAACATTATCAGGAAACTGAGCCATCATTACTGCCGGAACAAGTGCCACAGGCACTTTAAACCGATGAATGGCTGATAAATCATCCTCTTCAATTTTAAAGGCATGCACCGGACACGCACGGTAGCACTCGCCACAGTCGATGCAACGATTGGCCATCAATTCAGCCTTTCCGCCACGAATACGAATGGCCTGTGTGGGGCATACCTTCATGCAATGGGTGCATCCCACACATATCGACTTGTCGACGCCAAATGCATGATGAAAGGTTTTCTTCATTATTTTGAAAAGTAATTCATTAAAACAACTTCTGTCCCTACATTTACTGTACTTAGGATTTCCATAAAATCCGAATTCTTTTTCATATTCGGGAGCCCCATGCCGGCTCCAAAACCCATTTCTCGCACAGCAGGCGAAGCAGTGGTAAAACCAAGTTCCATGGCTTTTTCCACATCCGGAATACCGGGGCCGGAATCCTTAAGAACGATTTTAATTTTTTCGGCATCAATAGTTACCGTAGCTAAACCATTGAAGGCGTGGGCCACAATATTCACTTCACCCTCGTACAAAGCCACAACAATGCGTTTGATAATCTTCGGGTCGACATTAAGCTGCTTGAGTACTTTTTTTACTTCGCTGCTCGCATAGCCGGCCCGGTTAAAATTGCCTCCCTGTATTTTGTACTTTAACTCCATAAGTATACAACTCAGAAAACAGGTTGAATGCCCAATTGATATAAAATGCCGGAAACCCTGAAAACCGAATATGGGGTAGTAATAATCACCATGTTGTTTTCGGAAGCCAGTTGAACAATTTGGCCATCAATATTTTTTCCTCTCGCGAAGATAATATAGCGGATATCGGCCATCTCAGCAGTACGGATGGTTTGCAGGTTTGCCAATCCTGTGATCAGCAGGATGTCTTCCTTTTCAACGGTCAACACATCGCTCATCAGATCTGAAGCGAAGGCAAAGTCCACATTATTTTGTAACAAATCCAGGCCCACCCGGACTGTTCCGTTAATTTCACTGACAATGGTTTTCATTTCCATAATTCCAACAATGATGTCTGTATAATTTTCAAGGCAAAAGTACAATGATTTCATCTTACGCAAAATTTTTGTGTTATTTGTTTAACATTGTTATTTATTTAACACGATCAATTAAAGTATGTAGTTTCGCCATCAAAAAACCATCAGACACTATCTATAATCTGCTATTAAGATAGGATAGAACCATACCAATTCTAACTTGAGCATCACCGATAAATACCCTGATGATGCATAAAACTGCCGAAGCCTTATTTGGAAAACGTTTAAATTAGCCCACACCTATACAAATTTCGGATTCCTTTGAGTAGTTTTATCCTCATGAATGAGTAATAGATAATTGTTACACTCAATTCTTAATCCGGCAAATGAGAATATTCCGAGAAAAACGCCTTAATAAAATAATTGCCACTCTGGCAATCAATCCTTTTATACTTGCCATACCTTTTACAGTACTCCTGTTTTACCTCCTTCCAGTTGAGTTCATCAGGTTTAAAGTGGAATTAATTGATGAAGAAAGCACAAGTAACCAGTATTATTTTTATGATCTTGATTTTGATGGAGATACTGAGGTATTAATGTTTGGATATTATAGACCGCCGAATATTCAACCGAATATTATTTTCTATGAGACCCCCCGGAGCCAGCGCATTATCAACCAAATAAATCTAGATGACGATTTTGTTGAGAATGCCAGGCCAATCTTTGCCGATTACAACCACGACTCCATTGCAGAAGCTTACATATTTCAGAAAACAGACACAGCCATTTACATTACAGGAATACAATTTAACGACACAAAAACTGATCTTGTAAAATTCAGAAAAAAGCATATTAATCTTACATATAAAAGAAAAGGATATGAAAAATTACAAAACCATGAGATAATAAATGGGCATCCAACTGACTTAAACGGCGATGGATATGATGAAATTATTTTTGCTGTTGTTGGACTTTTCGTTGCCAAGCCCAGGGAGATATGTGCCTTTGATATTAAGAACGATACAATTTTCAGAACCCCAAAAATGGCAGCCCGGCTTGAATCAAACATAAAAATATTACACCATCCTTTCTTGAGCGACAAATGGATTTTTACCATGAACACAGGTACACCCGCTAATTATAAAGAAAGCGAAGACATCATTGATGATTCGTGTGGATGGGCAATGGCATTTGATGAAAAACTAAATTTATGGTTTCAACCCATCCCAAATAAAGTCGGGTTCAATTATCAGGTAAATACAGTGCCATTCCAAGAGAATGACCAGGCCGGGATAATTGCTCTTTTCAAAACGCCGGCAGGATCTATTGAGGAGGTGGAGGAAAAGCCAGAAGTACTTAGAAAATATGATTT
>JAIOZV010000017.1 GCA_021740425.1 Bacteroidales bacterium
TTCAGGGATTTTGATGCTGAAAATGTCCCCATAAAGTGGTATCTGGGAAGTGCCTACAATAGTTTGGGAAATTACGGTGATGCTATAAAATATATGAAAGAGGCCTATCAAATCAGTCCAAATAATGCCCTTGTGATGAACAACCTCGGACAGATTTATTTCAATGCAGGCGAATCAAAAAAGGCAATTAAGGTTTTGAAAAAAGCCTTGTCATACTATCCGCGGTTTATGGAAGCCAACGTGAATATTTCAAGTTGCTATTATAGCCTCAACGATTATTACAGAGCCTACAAAGCTTTGCTGTTTATTCCGATGAGTAAAAGGACAGAAGTTGTAAAAAACAATATGAATATTTTAGCTGTGAAATTAGGAAAAAAGAAATCGGGTCGGGCAAAACGAGAGATGAGGGCAGAGCTGAATTTGGAAAAACCCAAAGAAAAAATTAAGAAATAATCTCATTTTTTTAAAGCAGTAAAATTTTAAAATGAAGCAAAATATTAAACGAAAAACAGTGCAAAAAAAAGCACAAAACAGGGAAACTAAAAACTGGTTTTATTATGTTTTTTTTGGTGTTCTGTTTTCACTGTTACCGCTTGTTTACTATCGGAGCAGTCTGGATCCCGCCATTCATCCGCGTTTGCTGTTTATCAGTGTCTTGCTGATTCCTGCCCTGCTTTATTTGTTTTGGATTAAAAGAAAATCCGATCTCAATACTTCCGTTTTGTATCAGCCTGTGTTCTGGTTTCTTAGCGCTTATGCCTTGATTACTGCAGTTTCGATGGCATTTGCAATCAACCCCGGCGAAAGTTATTATGATATTAATAAATCATTTTCGGTGGTTATTTTGGCCGGAATAAGCAGTATTCTGTTTTTAAATACCAGGGACTGGCAAAAATGGTTTCCCTTATTTTTTATACTTCCTGCCATCATTTTACTTGTGGTAGGTGCAATGGATTATTATAAGTATGTTTTGTTTGCAACCACACCCAGAACCCCGGAAAATTTGGAGTGGATTTACGAGGTGCGCGGAAACATGGCGCATAAAAATCAGTATTCCATATCACTGATGCTACTACTGCCTCTTTTAGGATTTGGGATTTACAAAAATGCAGGTCTGTTAAAATGGCTTTCAGCGTTTGTTTCGGTGCTCATCCTTATATTTATTATCGTGTTGCAAACCCGCTCGGTGTGGGTTGGTATTGCAGTTTCGGTATTTACTGCAAGCATTTTAATCATCATATTTGCTCCCCGGTTCAACATTGGGAAAGGCCTCAGAATGAGTGTTGGCATCGGCCTTTTGGCTCTGATCATTTCAATTGGGAGCGTCGTTTATTTTAGTAAAACTGTCGAAAAGAATTCGATTATTTTCAAACTGAAAAATATAACAAACCCCAAGGATGGTAACAACATTCATCGGGTTAAAATTTGGGATTTAACAACAAAAATGATCAGGGATTATCCCATACAGGGTGTTGGGGCAGGCAACTGGAAAATTGTTTCTCATTATTATTTTCCGGGATATAATTTTACAAAAGACCAACTCAACTGGCTTCGTCCACACAACGACTTTTTGTGGGTGTTTTCAGAAAAAGGTATTTTCGGATTTCTGGCGTTTATTGGAATATTTATAACCGTATTCATTTATTTTATCAAAATTGTACACTCACACCTTGCCATCGGGAAGAAGGTGCTTGCACTGTTGCTTGTTACAGGTATGACAGGCTATTTGGCAGTGTCGTTTTTTACCTTTCCCCTTGAGCGTATGAATCATCAGATTTACCTTGCCGTAATTCTTGCTGCAATAACAGCACTTTATCATGAAGCTTACGGAAACAAAGCCAAAGTAGCAAATGTCAGGCTGCTATCAGGTTTTGCTATTTTGCTGATGACCTTTTCGGTGGTTTATGCACTCTCGGATTTGAAAATGGAAACAATGGTGAAAAAGGCAAGGAATTTACACAAAACAGCGAAGTGGGAGGAATTGAACAAACTTGCAGCACAAATACCTGTTACTTTTAAAACAACCGATACCGAAGCCATGCCTATTGCCTGGTATAGCGGACTATCCTACGCCAGTCTTGGTAAAATACCAGAGGCCAATCAGGCCTATCTCGAAGCCTTCAGGCAAAACCCAAGCCGGACATCTGTTTTAAACAATCTTGGAAGAACCTATTTTCAGTTGGAAGACTATGAAAATGCGAAGATTTACTTTGAGAAAGCACTGCTTATTTTACCGGATTATTTTGAATCTCTGGTCAACTTATCATCAACATACATTCAGCTTCACGATTATCAAAATGCTTTAAATTGCCTGAATAAAATTCCACCTGGAAAATTAAATGAACCACTTAAGAAAAATCTGAAATTTGTTCAAAGAAAGCTCAGGGAGCAGGGCACTCAAACGGATGCCAAATAAGTACAAAGCACAGATGAATGAACTAACTTTTATTTCGGAGATCAAAAATCATATAAGACTTACAACGTTATTTATTTCCTTGATTTCAAAAGTTTTTTTTGTGAAATATGCTAATTTTGCTGATCAAGTAATGAAAACTGATACCTATGAACGAGAAACTTCAGGAACTCACCAATAAAATTTTCAGGGAAGGCCTTGAAAAAGGTAAAGCAGAAGCCGATAAACTGGTTTCAAAAGCTAAATCCGAAGCCGAACAAATGATTCAGGCAGCCACTGATGAGGCTGGAAGGATTTTGGCAAAGGCTGAAAAAGAAGCAGCCGAATTGAAAAAAAATACCGAATCAGAGCTTTTAATGTCAACCAAACAGGCCATTGTTTCGGTAAAACAAAAAATCACCGATATAATGGTTGATGAAACAGTAAACCAGGCCGCTGCTGATGCTTTTGATGATCCTGAATTTGTTAAATCGCTCATGCTTAAAATTGCAGAAAACTGGGATAAAATTGAAAATGACGGGAAAGATGTAATGTTTTTCCTTTCACCAAAGGAGCACTCACAGCTCGAAAGTTTCCTGAAAGGTAAGGTCGCAGCAAAAATCAAAGGTGGATTGGATATCGATTTTGAAGATAGTATTAAAAGTGGCTTTAAGTTGGGTCCAAAAGATGGCAGCTACAAACTAAGTTTTACCAACAAGGATTTCAGTCATTTTTTCAAACAATATCTTCGTCCCAGAACCCGGAAGTTTTTTGTTGAAGATTAATAGCTATGCAGGTTAAAAGAAACTACTACTATCAGGTGGCCGGCCTGCCCGACTTGCTGCTGGATGAGCAACTCAAAATAAACTCCGTTGCTTTTTTTAAGAATGAGTTTGAATCTGCCATTCAACCTGCTGATTTCGATCTTATTAAAATGATTTTCCTGAAATATGATAATGAAAATCTGCTCAACCTGCTGCAAAAAAAAGCCGTCCCCTTCAATCCGCTTGGTAACTTTTCCCGCGATCTTTTCGAAGAACAATTGAAGGAAACCGACAAAAGAATTCTGTCCTATCTTCAGCATTTTATTCACAAATTTGCCACAGGTGAAAAAATATCACCGGATCAATCATGGGGAAACGAACTTGAAAGTGATTATTTTCAATTTCTCCTCTCCTGCGAAAATCAGTTTTTGAAAGACTGGTTTCAGTTTAAATTGAATGTGCAGAATGTAATTACAGCTTTGGCTTGCCGTGATCATGGCCTTTCTGTCGAAAACCAATTGATTGGCAATAATGCGATCACCACCAATATCCTGAAAAGTAATGCCCGGGATTTTGGCCTTGCACAAGAGTTTCAGGAAGTAGAAAAAATCTTGACTGCCTGGCAAAGCGAAACTGTTCTTCAGCGCGAATTGGCCATCGACCGCATGAAATGGGATTGGATTGATGATAAAATATTTTTTTACTACTTCACCATCGAAAGATTGCTTGGATTTTTATTGCAACTGGAAATGGTTGAAAGGTGGTTGAGGCTGGATGAGGAAAAAGGTAATCAAATGTTTGATAAATTGCTTTCAGGCTTGAATAAGGATTATAAGCTGCCGGATGAGTTTAGTTTACATTATGTAAAACGAAAATAACCAATTTTCCACCATTAATTTGAAAGGCATAATAATAGCGCAAAAGCATGACTTCGTGCTATTTAACAAATAACAAATAACAAATAACAAATAACTAAAAGCTTCAAAAGATGAAAAAAATCAAATCAGTATTACTTGGATTGGTGTTCTTATTTGTAACACTTTCGCAGCAGGGTTGTATTGGATCATTTCAATTAACCAAAAATTTATACAACTGGAATCAGAATGAAGTAGGCGGAAAATGGGGTTCAGAGCTGGTTTTTGCTGCTTTTATAATTATTCCCGTGTATGCTGTTACTTTGTTTGCCGATGGCATCGTGTTAAATTCAATTGAGTTTTGGACAGGCAGTAATCCTATGGCCATGAACGCAGGAGAAAAAGAAACCCAGATCGTTCAGAAAGATGGTAATATTTACAAGTTGACAGCCGCTAAAAATAAACTTCATGTTGAAAAAATAGGAGGTGACAATAGTGGCGAACAAGGCGAATTTATTTGGAATGAGGACACCCAAAATTGGTCATTTATCAGCAGTGAACAGCATTTTAAACTAAAAGAGTAGGTTTAGTGATCTGGAAAAGAGTAAGGATTACAAAACGATCTGTACATTTAACCTCTAAGCTCCAAACTCTATCATCAAACAACCAAAAAAACTAACACATGACAAAAGGACTTGTAGCCGGAATCATTTCGAACCTTGTAATCGTTGAAGTTGACGGGCCGGTTTCGCAAAACGAAATTTGCTACATCAAGATAGGCGATACAAAATTAATGGCTGAAATTATTAAAATAATGGGCAGCAAAGCCTATGTGCAGGTTTTTGAAAGTACCCGAAATCTGCGAATTGGTGCCAGTGTTGAATTTACCGGCCACATGCTCGAAGCCACTTTAGGTCCCGGAATTTTATCCAAAAATTTCGACGGACTGCAAAATGATCTGGATAAAATGAAGGATGTTTTCCTGAAAAGAGGAGAATATACAAATCCTTTGGAAGATGATAAATTATGGCATTTCAAACCCCTGGCAAAAGTTGGTGAGCTTGTTGAAGCGGGGTCGTGGTTGGGCGAGGTTACCGAAAATTGGATTCCACACAAAATCATGGTTCCGTTTAAATTTGAAGGAAAATACACCATAAAGGAAATCTCGGCTGAGGGACAATATACCATTCATGACCCTATTGCTAAAGTTGTGGATAACAATGGCAAAGCACAAAATATCACTATGGTTCAGAAATGGCCTGTAAAAGTTGCAATCAGGGCATATAAAGCAAAACCCAGGCCTTTTAGAATGATGGAAACCGGAATCCGTTGTATTGATTCGCTCAATCCCATTGTTGAGGGAGGTACAGGTTTTACCCCCGGACCCTTTGGAACCGGAAAAACCGTATTGCAGCACGCCCTTTCAAAACATGCTGAGGCCGATATGATTATTGTTGCAGCTTGTGGAGAACGTGCCAATGAGGTGGTCGAAATTTTTACTGAATTTCCCGAACTCGAAGACCCACGCACCGGACGCAAGCTCATGGAGCGTACCACCATTATTGCAAATACCTCAAATATGCCGGTTGCTGCGCGCGAAGCTTCTGTTTATACCGCCATGACCATTGCGGAATATTACAGATCGATGGGTTTAAAAATCCTGATGCTGGCCGATTCAACTTCAAGATGGGCGCAGGCTCTCCGTGAAATGTCCAACCGGATGGAGGAACTTCCCGGTCAGGATGCTTACCCCATGGATTTGCCTGCAATTATTTCCAACTTTTACTCCAGAGCCGGGTTTGTGTATTTGCCCAATGGCGCAACAGGAAGCATAACTTTTATTGGAGCAGTTTCGCCGGCAGGCGGAAACCTGAAAGAGCCGGTTACCGAATCCACCAAAAAGGTAGCACGTTGTTTTTATGCTTTATCTCAGCAACGGGCTGACAGCAAGCGCTACCCGGCAGTTGATCCCATCGATAGCTATTCAAAATACCTCGAATATGATGAGTTCATCGAATACATCAACGAGAATGTTTCCAAACAATGGATCGATCAGATTCATTATGTAAGAAACCTGTTGATCAGAGGCAAAGAAGCTTCCGAACAAATTAATATTCTGGGTGATGACGGCGTTCCCATCGAATACCATATCAGGTATTGGAAATCGGAAGTGTTTGATTATGTGATTTTACAGCAGGATGCTTTCGATAAAATCGACTCATCCACACCCATCGGGCGGCAAAAATTCATGATGGAAATCATTATCAGAATTATTAAAAGAGATTATGATTTTGACAGCTTTGAAGACGTAAGCAAGTACTTCAGAAGTGTTATCAACATCCTGAAACAAATGAATTACTCTGAGTTTAAATCAGATGAATTCATAAAATTTGAAGCTGAATTGGAAGAAATTTTAACAAAACGTAAGGTCGCAGAACCGGCTTAAGACGAATAAAAAGAAAGCTTATGGAAACTCAGGCATTTCAGAAAATTTACACAAAAATTGATCAGATCACCAAAGCTACCTGCTCATTGCGCGCAAAAGGTATTGGCTATGATGAGCTTGCCTATATCGGCGACCGGTTGGCACAGGTTGTTAAAATTATTGGCGACCTGGTAACTTTGCAGGTTTTTGGAGGTACAGAGGGCATTCCCACCAATGCCGAAGTTACCTTTTTGGGTAAAGCCCCAACTTTGAAAGTTGGTGATGATTTGGCAGGGAGATTTTTCAACGCCTACGGCGACCCTATCGATGGCGGGCCTGCAGTACAGGGAAAGGAGGTTGAAATTGGAGGCCCTTCGGTTAATCCTGTGCAAAGGAAAAAGCCAAGCAACATGATCTTTACAGGAATTGCAGGAATCGACATGAACAACTCGCTGGTAACCGGCCAGAAAATTCCGTTTTTTGCCGACCCCGATCAACCCTACAATGTGGTGATGGCAATGGTGGCACTGCGTGCCAAAGCTGATAAAATTATCCTTGGCGGGATGGGTTTAACCAACGATGATTACCTGTTTTATAAAAATGTTTTCGACAATGCCGGTGCCCTCGACCGTATCATCAGCTTTGTAAATACCACCGATGACCCGCCTGTTGAACGATTGCTTATTCCTGATATGGCTTTAACGGCTGCCGAATATTTTGCAGTTGAAAAAAACGAAACCGTGCTGGTATTGCTTACCGACATGACTTTGTTTGCAGATGCCCTGGCCATTGTTTCAAACAGGATGGATCAAATTCCCAGCAAGGACAGTATGCCGGGATCGCTTTACAGCGATTTGGCAAGGATTTACGAAAAAGCTGTGCAGCTTCCGTCAGGAGGCTCAATCACAATTATTGCAGTGACCACACTTTCCGGTGGCGATATTACTCACGCCATCCCTGATAATACCGGCTACATCACCGAAGGTCAGCTTTACCTGCGGCGCGACACCGACATTGCCAAGGTTATTGTTGATCCCTTCAGAAGTTTGTCGAGGCTAAAGCAAAATGTAATTGGAAAAGATACACGGAGCGACCACGCCCAGGTGATGAATGCAGCTATCAGGCTTTATGCTGAAGCAGCCAATGCCAAAACCAAACTCGAAAATGGCTTCGATCTTACCGACTTCGATGAACGTTCTTTAAATTTTGCAAAAGAATATTCAAACGATTTGCTTGCAATAGATGTAAATATCGGTGCTATCGAAATGCTCGATTTAACCTGGAAATTATTTGCCAGGTATTTCACTTCCCAGGAAGTTGGAATCAAAAAAGAATTTGTTGACAAATACTGGCCAAAAAAAGATTAGTTTGAATACAGAAAAATCCGGGTATGGCAATAAAATTTCATTATAATAAAACCTCTCTTCAAACCCTCAATAAGCAATTGAAGGTAAGGCAGAATGCTTTGCCCACACTTAAAAATAAAGAGGCCGCATTGCGTGTTGAGGTTAAGAAAGCTAAATATGATGCCGAACGACTTAATCAGGAAATTGAAAGAAAAAAAGCCGAAAGCATCGGTTTGCTGCGCCTTTGGAGCGAATTTAATCCGGAATTGATTGCTGTAAAAGATGTAGTTTTAAAAGTAAAAAAAATTGCAGGTGTGAAAACCCCGGTATTGGAAAATGTTGAGTTTGAAATCAAAAAATTCAGTGTATTCAACAGCCCGTCGTGGTTTTTGGATGGGATTGATTTATTGAAAGAGTTGGCGCAGATAGGTCTGGAAAGAGATGTTTTTGTACGGAAAAATGAACTGCTCGACTTTGCAAGAAAAAAAACAACCCAAAAAGTAAACCTTTACGAAAAGGTTCAGATTCCGGGTTATGAAGAAGCAATCATGAAAATCAAACGTTTTATGGAAGATGAAGAAAACCTCTCAAAAGCAGCCCAAAAAATTGTAAAAAGCAGGCTTGAACAAAAAGAAACGGAGGTAAGCCCATGATACTTCCCATGAAAAAATATTCGATGCTCATCTATCATCAAGCTTTTCGTGACTTTTTGAAGGATTTACAAAAAGTTGGAGTAGTGGATATTGTTGACAGAGGTATAGCACCTGATGACGAAACCAACTGTGAAATACAGCGTGTGCAGCAATTCGACAGGGTGATTAAAATTCTGCAGTCGAAGCTTGAGAAAGATTCTCCCGAAGTAACCGACCTGATGCCGGGTAAAATCCTGAAAATTGTTTTACAAACACAATCCGAGATTGATGATCTGAAACAAAAGATCATTGTGCTTGAAAAACATTTAAAAAATGTAAAACCCTGGGGAAATTTTAATCCTGAAATAATCGACAAGCTGAAAGATGAAGGCCTTGGTTTAAGATTTTTTGCTGTATCACAGCGAAAATTTAATGACAAATGGCTTTCTGATTATAATCTTGAGATTATTAGTCATGTTGAAGGGCAAATTTTTTTTGTAATTATTCAACAAAGTGATGAGAAAATGGAGATTGATGCCGACGAGGTAAAAGCACCAGAAAGGTCTGCACCGGATATCCAAAAAGAGATTGAGGATTATAATGCTCAAATCGTTTCTGCAAATAATTATCTGGGAGAACATGCACAAGCGTATTTGCCCAGGGTCATCCAGGCACGCAGTGAAACCGAAAACAGGATTTCATTTGATCATGTAGTAAAAAATGCAAACAGTGAATCCGAAGACAAACTCAAAATAATCGAAGGCTGGGTGCCAAAATCAAAGATGCCGGAGCTTGAAGCTTTTTTGGACGAAAATGGAATTTTCTACCTTGCTGCTGATCCTGTAAAAGATGAAAAAGTACCAATTTTACTAAACAACGGAAAATTCAGCCGGCTTTTTGAACCCATCGGTAAATTGTATTCCCTGCCAAAATATGGAGAGCTGGATTTGATTCCGTTTTTTGCTCCCTTTTTCATGCTGTTTTTTGGATTTTGCCTTGGAGATGCAGGATATGGATTGCTGTTCCTGATAGCAACCACCTTGTTGAAACCACGGATGAAACCCGACATGAAGAGAATCATGACTCTCATGCAATGGCTGGGTGGGTCAACTATTATTTTTGGAATTATTACAGGTACTTTTTTTGGTATGAATCTTATCGAACTCACCGATCAGGGAAAAATAAGCTGGCTAGTGGATGTTCGTGAATATATGCTGGATTCATCCAAAATGTTCTACTTCGCTTTGATATTGGGTGGCATACAAATCATTTACGGGATGTTTATCAAGGCAGCCAATCAAGCCCGCCAATATGGTTTTAAGTATGCACTTTCAACCATCGGCTGGATTGTTTTAATTCTTGGAAACATTTTTCTTTTTGCCTTGTCAGGTGTAATCAGTTCTCAAATTAACACCGTCATGTTGTATATTGTTTTTGCCATCAGCGGAGTGCTTATTCTATTTCTGAATAATCCGGAAAAAAACATTTTTGTGAATTTCGGTGGAGGCCTCTGGGATGTGTATTCGGTGGTTACAGGTGTAATGGGGGATTTGCTTTCCTACATCAGGCTGTTTGCACTGGGTGTATCAAGTGCGATACTTGGATATGTATTCAACGATTTGGCCATACAAATGAGTGGAAGTATTCCTGTGCTAAGCCAATTAATTTTCGTTGTGATACTATTGGTAGGCCACGGCCTGAATATTTTTATGGCAACTTTGGGAGCCTTTGTTCATCCCATGCGTCTCACATTTGTCGAATTTTATAAAAATGCAGGATTTCAGGGTGGGGGTAAGGCTTACAATCCCTTCAGACACAAGGAGGCAGGTTAATGTGGAAATGGAGTGTTGGAGTAATGGGGTAGTGGTGAGTTGTGAGAGATGAGTTTTGAGCTTAATAGCAATTAGCGAATAACCAATAACGACTAACCAATAACGAATAACCAATAACGAATAACAATTAACGAATAACCAATAACATAAAAGGAGAAACTATTATGGCATTAGCATTAATTTTAACTTATGTCGGCATCGCTCTGATGATTGCGCTGTCGGGAATCGGGAGTGCTTACGGTGTAGCTATGGGTGGAAATGCAGCCATTGGCGCATTGAAAAAGAACGATGAAGCTTTTGGAAACTACATGCTTTTGAGTGCCTTGCCCGGTACACAGGGATTGTATGGATTTGCAGGCTTTTTTGTAATTAACAGCTTAAAGTTAGTCGATGGAACTCCGTTGATCAATCCTGATATGACCATTCTTCAGGGTGCTGCAATTTTTGGTGCAGGTCTTGCTTTGGGATTGGTTGCCATGCTTTCGGCTTTCCGCCAGGGGAGTATTTGTGCAAACGGGATTGCAGGCATTGGTTCAGGTTATGATGTTTTTGGAAAGACCATGATTTTGGCAGTATTTCCTGAGCTATATGCAATCGTCGCTTTTGCAGCGACCTTTCTCATTGCATCGGGATTGGCATAGGAAATTATTAAAAGATTGAGGATAGTTTTTTGGGATAAGCAACATTGAATGGTGCTGATCCCTTTATTTATTGAATTTTCCTGAAAGCCTTTCCCAAATTCTCTGTAATATCTCCGGCAATCAATGCTTGTTGAGAATTTTTTCCTGCTGCAATATCACCGGCCAGGCCATGCAGATAAACCCCCAAAATACAGGCTTCCTGAGGGTGATAATATTGTGAGAGCAAACCCAGAATTATGCCCGTTAACACATCACCACTGCCACCTGTGGCCATGCCCGGATTTCCGGTCGAATTGAAAAAACAATTTCCTTCCGGTGTTGAAATGCAGGTGTGGGCACCTTTTAACACAACGTAAACTTTGTTTTTGGTCGAAAATTCCCGCTGCATTTTATTGCGTTCAAAATTATTGGATGACTTCCCGACTAATCTTTCAAATTCCTTTGGGTGGGGTGTGAAAATGCTTCCCGCTTTTACAAAAGAAATCCAGGTTTTATTTTCGCCAAGAATATTTATAGCATCTGCATCAAAAAGTATTGGAAGGTTTGCATTCTGAATGAGCAGTTTCAAGGCATTCTGAGTTACTTTTTCCATTCCCAGGCCGGGGCCAACAGCAATGGCATTGTACAATCCCAATTCAGGATGTCTGCTGAAAACATTTAAATCTTCATCAATGCTGACCATACATTCGGGAAGGGCTGTTTGGATGATGGGATAGCCCGACAAAGGAACATGAGCTGAAACAAGTCCCGCCCCGGTACGCAAAGCAGCTTTGGCTGCCATAAGCGCTGCACCCATCTTGCCATAGCCTCCGGCTATCAACAAGGCATGTCCAAACGTACCTTTGTGATCAAATTTATTTCGGGGTTTTATTAGTTGAACCGCATCCAGGTTTTCCACAAAATAGTTCCTTACATCAGCCACAGCAGTATATTCTTCCATTAAGCCAATCGGTAAAATGTGCCACTCCCCAACAAATCTGTCGTTTTCGGGAAATAAAAATGCATATTTCGGAAACTGGAAGGAAAGGGTATAATCTGCCTCCACAACAGCGCCTCCTTTTTGGGTGGAGTTTTCATCACTGAAAAGCCCTGAAGGAGTATCGATGGCAATGGTAATGGCACCGCTTTTATTGATATGTTGAATCAGCTTTGCAGTAAATCCGTTAACCGGCCTACTCAATCCGGAACCAAAAATGGCATCGATCACCACATCATCATTTGAAATAACCGGCAATAAATCGCCCTCCCGAATTTCTCCCAAATTTTTAATATCTGTTTGATCAAGTCTTTTTAAATTGATATTAAAATCATCTGTTCCTTTTTCGGTAAATCTAACTATCCATACTTCTACTTCATAATCCTTACCTGCCAGTAATCTGGCGATTACCAGTCCGTCGCCGCCATTGTTTCCCGGGCCGCAAAAAATCTTTATCCGCTGTGTTCTGTCCACATGTTTTTTTATCCAACGGAAACATTGAGTTGCTGCGCGTTCCATCAAGTCGATGGATCGGATGGGTTCAAATTGTATGGTGTGGGCATCTGCCTCACGAATTTTATCAACAGGTAGAATTTTCATATCGAGTAAATTGTGCCGTAAAATTAATAAATGAAAACAATGTTCCCGAAAGATTGTAAACATAAAAAAAGCCCGATACTTTGTATCAGGCTTTTATCTGTTTATATTTTATTTATTGCATCTCAGGGTAACCAGGATCGGGAAGTGATTCATAGACTTTTCCTGATACTTGATATTCAGGGCTATACCAATCCCATGGATCCCAATTTTCCACCCATCCGCTAAAAGCCGGTTCGTAGGCTTCACGAATGTCGGTGAACTCAACAGGATACAGGAACAGGTCGTCGGTACCTTCATCAAAATAAACGTCCAAACCCCAGGGATACCCATTCACGGTCATGTAAGTATAGTAGCCAACCATCATATTACCGGCTTTGAAGTTGTTGGGATCGAAGGTTAACGGATCAGAAAAATCCATTGCGGTTCCCGCCAAATCAGGATTGGCCAAAGATGTGGGTAAGAACCAGGGTAAGTGGGTTTCTCTTCCGCGATCCTTACTGTCAAAAATAAAGAGGTTGTTGAGTGGAAGTTCCACATCCCACCAATCTTCAGCAGGTGAATCGAACACAATTTCCACATCAAATCTTACAGGATAAACAAACGACTGGTCGGCAAAGGTGTTGTAGGTCGGCTGGTAATCCTCCACATTTGCTATCAAAATGAAACTTGGGTAATCGCTTGCTTCCGGGCTAATGGATTCGCCATTTACAGTAACCGTTGCAATATCTGCATAGGGTTCTCCCTCATAGCACCATGAATGTTTGAATGAAATACCCACTCCGCTGCCTCTGTCATCCTGGCTGTTTGCTCCGCTTGCCCGGAGGTATAAAACCATATTTATTTTTGTTACCTTCCAATCCTCATCGTATGTTCCCATCACATTGTAGTCGAGCACCACATCATTAAAATCGTAATCTGCCATGTTTGGCCATGTGTCTTCGAAAGCAAGGGTTCCGAATTGTCCTTCGGCAGGATAATACTGATAGGTTTCATCGGTAATGGATTTTAAACCCGGATTGGAAACAACAAAGGTTTGTTTTGCCTCGAAAGCTTCAGTGGTGAGCTCGCCAACAGTAATTGAAGTTTCGTTGAATGTTATGACCTTGGCCTCTTCATTCGGGATCACCACTGTTATGGAAGTGCGGTAATTGGCAATTTTATATTTCCTGATAAAAACGCCGTCAGTATTTGACACGCCATCCATAAATTTGATGCCGTTGGGGTATTCACTATAAATTTCAAAAGTAGTGACTACAGGGTTTTGATTGGCATCAACAAATTTGAGATCGATCAACAGAAACGAGGCTGTGCTCCAGGTAAAGTTTTCAGGAACAACCAAATCGGTGAATTTCTTGGTGCTTGGATCCGGAGATGCCGGGCTTTCCAAATTTTTCTCGCAGGAAATAGTAATTACAGCTATCAAAGCCATCATTAAAACGGAAAAGCTTAATTTAATTTTTTTCATTGGATTCTTGTTTAAATTTAATTGAACAAATATAACTTCAAATCTTATTGGAAATAAAATACCAATTGGTAAATGTTGCTAAAAAATTGGCAGGTGGGTGTTTTTGGTATCAAATCGATAAAAATCACTTTGAACCTTTGAATGAAATTCTGTTTTTCAGAAAAAAAACCGGCCTGATCATCTGATCAAAGCCGGCTTTTAATGAAATAAAACTATTTTTTATTACCTGTCCACAGGAAAGGCTTCATGCTTTGGAAATGCTCTGGGATTTTCCTGGATTGCCTTCATGATTACTTCCACTGCTTTCATGAGTTGAGTGTCGTATCCTTCCGACATTTTTCTGGAATCGATGTCTATAATTATATCCGGGGTTACGCCTTCATTTTCCACAACCCATTCACCTTTGGCATTGTAGATGCGATAATCAGGAGCCGTGAGGCCACCCCCATCAATCAAATCGATGAACATGGAAACGCCAACCAAACCACCCCAGGTGCGGGTGCCAATAATCGGTCCCATATTATTGAAGCGGAATTCATAGGGCAATTCATCGCCACCTGAACCCGCATAGCGGTTGGTAAGGCAGGCCATGTGTGCATCCACTGCCAGCGCCGGAATCATTTGATCTTCTGAATTGCGGCGGGTCCAGTAACCATGTGGTTTTTTGAGCAGACGCTGAAGGAATATTTCGGGGTCGAGACCACCACCGTTGAAGCGGCCATCAACAATAAAGCCTTCTTTTTTGGTTTGTGAATAGAAATAGCGTGGGAAGTCTGTTGCCGATCCATTGTAGGTGTCGGGCAAATATACATAGCCGATTTTTCCATCCGATGCTTTTTCCACTGTTTTGCGATTCCATTCCAGCCAATCGATATAGCGCATGGAGCTTTCACTTCGTGTGGGCTCAACCACTATTTCGCGGGCACCTTCCATAGAGGGGAGGTTGTTTAGGGTCAGGGTTGTCTGCTTCCCGGCCAGATTGATAAAATAGCTGTAGAAGTTTTTATCGCTTGTAATTTCGGTTCCGTTCACCTTCAGGATGTAATCTCCTTCGTTTACTTCTAATCCGGGCTTGGCCAGCGGCGGATAAACTTCACGCGACCAGTCTGATTCGGTAAAAATTTTGGTGATCTGATAGCGCTTGCTTTTGGTGTCGGGTTTAAAATTTATTCCCAACATGCCCACATTTACACGATCTGCCTCCCGCTGAAGATCGCCGCCATAAATGTAGGTGTGAGATGTATTCAACTCGCCTATCAATTCTCCGATAATGTAGCGGACATCCTGCCTGCAGGAAGCACGATCGATCAGGCTGCCATATTTCACCTTCATCCTGTCCCAGTCCTGACCATGCATTCCGGGTTCGTAATAATAGTCGCGCTCCATGCGCCATACTTCATTAAAAATTTGTTTCCATTCTGACTTGGGGTCAAGCCGGAAACTTAATCCTGAAAGATTCAGTTTTGCGGCACTTTCAGCCGTACTGCCAGATTTAAGAAGGGAAATTTCGTTACCTTTTTTCCAAATGAGATGCGTGCCAAGTGCCGACATTTTGTAGCTGTTGATTCCTTCGACAATTGTCGATTCCTTTTGGGTTTCGAAATCGTAGGCATACAAATTCATGGCTTCTACTCCCCGGAATTCAAACTTGTTGAAGTCACCTTCTTCTGCATTCAGATAATACAGGGTTGATTCATTTGCCGACAGACTTCTATAATTGCCTTTTTTGAGTGGTAAAGTCTCTATTCGTCCGGCAATACCATCAAAATCAATCTCTAAGGGAATGTTCACAGGTTCGGTTTTGTCCTCTCCATTTACTTCATCATTCCTGAAAGGCAGGATGGAGGGGCTATCTGATGTAAGGCTGAGTGCATAAATACCTGCAAGGTTTTTATACACCATTTCCCATTCGATATCGCAATAGGTTGGGCTGAAAATGCGGTTTGAGATGAATAACACGTGTTGGCCGTTTTTAGTAAAAACAGGGTTGAAGTCATGGAAAAGCCCACTGCTGACGTTGTGAATTTCATTGGTTTCCAGCCCGTAAATATAAATTTGGTAAATAAAATTTTCATTCATTTTTGAATAGGAGATATAGCGGCTGTCGGGCGACCAGGAAAAATCATAGATTGGTTTTAAGGTAAGCGAAACATCAACATTTTCAAAGTTGGCTTTATCCACTTTTGTTATTTTTTTAGAATCTACATTCAGAATATAAAGTGTGAGCGTTTGATCGGTAAAAGCAATGTTTTTACTGTCGGGCGACCATTTCAGGGTGTGCCTGAACCCATCCTTAAAATCGGTCAGTTTTTCGGCCACGCTGTTGCCCTTGGGGTTGACGAGATAAATCTGATACTCGCCGGATTCATCCGAAAGGTAGGCTATACTTTTGCCATCGGGCGACCACGTTGCAAAACGGTCGCGGGCGCCGCTGTTTTGAGAAATGTTGTAAGTTGCCCCGTTTTGCTGCGGAACAGAAAATATTTCGCCACGGGCTTCAACTAAAGCGCGTTTGCCTGCGGGAGAAATATCAAAACTGCTGATTTCTTTATCTGCTTTTTTCAGATAAGGTCTGGTTTCTTCCATGTCAGCTCTTATTTCCACCTCAATTTTACCAGTATTGCCGCTGGCCAAATCCAGTTTCCAGATATCTCCGCCTTGCTCGTAAACGATGGATTTATCATCATTTGAGGGGAAACGTGCATCCCATTCGGTGTGTTTGGTAATTTGCTGTGTTTGATTGTTTTTGGTGTTGTAAGCAAAAATGTTGAGCACACGGTCGCGGTCGGAAGTAAAATATATAATATCGCCGATCCACATCGGGATGCGGTCGGTGCCGGTGTAATTTGAGATATTTGTTTCCTCATCGGTTTCGAAATCATAAATATAAACCTCTTGTGCCAGCCCTCCCTGATAGCGTTTCCAAGTGCGGTTTTCGCGCGAAACTTTGTTGTAGGCAATTTTTGAAGCATCTGGTGAAAAACTTCCCTGTGCTGCATCATACATGATGAGTTCTTCGAGGTCGGTTCCATCCGGTGAAATCAGAAAAAGTTTTGTATATCTTGTGGTGCTGTTCCTTCCCGACGAAAAGATGATTTTATTCTTTTCGGGATGCCAGCCTACAACGAGGTCATATCCCGGATGGTAGCTTACACGCCTGATGTTGCCACCATCGGCATTCATTACATAAACATCAGGGTTTCCATCGTACTCGCCGGTGAATGCAATTAATTTTCCGTCGTTTGAAAATTTAGGATTTTGCTCCTCCCCATCGTTGAAAGTGAGTCTTTGGGCTATACCGCCATCGCTCGTAACTTTCCAGATATCGCCACCAGCCACAAATACCATATTGTCGTTGTGGATGTCGGGGTTGCGCAGTAAGGGAGTTTGTGCTTTAAGTGAAAAAGCTGTTGACAGGGCAATGAAAAGGATCAGGCTTAATTTGATGCAGGCCTTTTGAAATTTGTTTTTGTGGTTCATGTTGAAGTTTGTTTTGGTGGTTAATTAGATGTATAGATTTATAAATAGAATGAATAAGTTTTACAATCCCCGGGGTTGTTACATTAAACCCTAATAAAAGGATTAGAGCAAACAAAGATAAACGAAATGGAGGTATGTGAAATGATGGACGGAATTCAGTAAATATTTTGTTTGTGATTGTAATGATGTAGGATGTTGTTTGCTCATATTCAGGCTCATGTTTTTGTTTCCCGGCTTAAAAAAGTAAAGCCGGGTCGTCTTTATTTAAAAGACTTCCCGGCTTGTACCAAAACTTCAATTATGAGAACTTAAACATTTACCTCTCTGCCAAGAGGATTTTATGTGAAACTAACATGTGTTTTAATAATTAGGATTCTGAACCATAAGTTGGTTGTTGCGCAATTCATCCAGGGGGATGGGGTACAGTTCGTGTTTCCCTGCAACAAATCCTCTGCTGCCCAGTACTTGTGGAGCCAATCCCCAGCGAATCAAATCGAGGAAACGAACGGCCTCAAAAGAGAGTTCCAGTTGACGCTCAACAACAATATCTTCAAAAGTGAGAGCGCTCAGCGAATTTAATTGGGCACGTTCTCTAACCTTGTTAAATTCAACAAGTGCACCTGCTTCGTTTCCGGCTCTGAATTTTGCTTCAGCAGCCATCAGCAATACATCGGCATAGCGCAAAAGGCGAACGTTGGTTCCGTAGTTGAGTTCAGGAACGGCACCGTTGTCACCACTTGTTTCGCTCATGCGGGTAGCATATTTTATGCGGATACAGCCGTCCCATCCCCATGAATCGGGGTTGCTCCAGCCACCGCCAACAGCTTCCAATTCGGTCATGCTCCACAATGTGCTGTTTCTGCGTACTTCATCTCCTGCATCAACAAAAGTTTGATAAAGAGCTAATTGAGGGTAGTTAAATCCCCAGCCACCAATCAGTCCGCTTTCGCCGGCATTGAAATAGTCGCCGCGTGGTCCGCAAAGCTGCCAGTGAATATTGTTTTCCATCGCACGATTTCCACCCCACTGGAAAGTTCCCCAATCGTAACCTTCGGTGGTAACGTACATCACTTCAAAAATCGATTCCACGCCAAGCTCCTGGTCTTTCAGGAAAAGAGTGCTGTAATCATCACTAAGTTCGTATTCACCGCTGGCAATCACCTGATCAAAAGCTGCTGCTGCATCAGCCCATTTTTCCTGGTATAAATATGCTTTTCCGAGCAATGCCTGAGCAGCTCCTTTGGAGGCTCTCATTACATCATCAGCACCATAAGCGCTTTTCGCAGGCAGGCCGGCGATGGCATCTTTCAGGTCCTGTTCGATTTGTGCCCAGATATCGGCAACCGGTGCCGGTGGTTGTTGGTACTCGCTGGGGGCAAGTTCAACGAGATTCAGAGGAACGCTTCCAAACATACTCACCAGTTCAAAATAGAAATATGCCCTGAGGAATTTAGCTTCAGAGATTACCTGGTTGCGGTAATCATTTTCGTTCACCACATTGTTTATTACAAGGTTTGCCCTATATACTCCATAAAAGTTGGATTGATAAACTGACGTAATGGTAGGGTTACCTGCCGAGTAGGTAAAAATATCGAGCTCCTGGTATGGAGGCTGGTCGCCGGCATCACCACCACCGGTCAATGATTCGTCCGAAGGGAAAGTCTTAACAAGATAAGCGCTGTTCCAGTCACGGGCATACATCCATTGAAGGATGTCATAAGTTGCCATAACGGCCATGGTGGCATCTTCATCTGTTTTGTAAAATGTACTCACTGCGGCTTTGCCAAGTGGGTCTGTTTCCAGAAAATCTTTCGAACATGCTGTCATGGCTGTAATGATGACAACAACACTTAATATTTTATAGAATTTATTAAATTTCATATCTGTAATTTTAATGGTTTATTAATATTTTGCTTACAAAGATCAGCTTATAATGAAATCTGTAATCCCATCATAAATTTCTTTGGAGTAGGATACACACCACGGTCGATGCCCTGGCTGTTGTTGTCGTTGCTTCCTGCCTCAACATCCATACCCGGATATTTGGTGATTGTGAAATAATCATCCAAAGAAACGTACAGGCGCAGGTTGTCAACTTTAATGGTATTGAGTACTTTTTTTGGTAAAGAATAACCCAATTGAAGCTGTTTAACCCTTAAATAGCTGCCATCAAATACCATCAAATCGCTATTGTATGCGTAAGGATTGGAAGGATCGGCGCGGAACCAATCGTTGGTAGAACCTTCACCAGTCCATCTGTCTTCAAAGAAAAATTCAGGACGGTTGTAGGTTGAACGGTCGGTTCTGTTCCATGCCATCAAAATATCGTTGCCAACAGTCCCCTGAAGGAATAAATTGAGGTCGAAATTTTTGTACATGAAATTAAAGTTTGCACCAAAAAGGAAATCAGGATGGGGATCGCCAATATAAGTCTGGTCATCTTCATTGATTAGTTCGTCACCATTAGTATTTACAACGATAGGATCGCCGGGAACAGGAGCATAGCCTGTAAGACCATTATCGCTGATGTACTGATCAATTTGAGCCTGGTTTTGGAAAATACCATTGGTTTCGTAACCTCTGAAGTACCAGATAGGCTGTCCTTCTTCAAAATAGGTAGCTGTCCAGCCGGTACCAATACCTGCACCTGAAACACGCTCGAGTAAAGGATTGAGATAGGTTACCTCATTTTTAATGGTGGTCAGGTTTACACCGATATTGTATTTGAAGTCGCCTTGCATTTCACGCCATCCCAGTTCAAATTCAAAACCTTTGTTCACCACATCACCGGCATTCACAAAAGGAGCATTGTTTCCAACCGACAACGGGGGAGAACCCGGGGTCAGGAGGTCGATGGTTTTTTTGTTGAAATAATCGGCAGAAAAGGTAAGTTTGCCTTCTAAAAACCGCATATCGATACCCAGGTCGATTTGTTCGGAAGTTTCCCAGGTCAATTCAGGATTCGCAAGCAATTCAGGTTCTGCACCTGTGTAGTAACCGCCGCCGGGTTTCGGATATTTGATACCTGCCGTGGTAATCAGTGAGCGGAACTGGTCGGGGCCTAAATTTGATAGGCTGCCGTTTTGTCCCCAGCTTGCTCTTACTTTAAAGAAATCGATGATTCCGGAATTAAAAAAATCTTCTTCAGTTACTATCCAGCCTGCTGCCACAGAAGGGAAATAACCCCACTTGTTGTTGGCAGCAAACAAGGATGAACCGTCAGCGCGAATGGCAACATCCAACATGTATTTTCCTGAATAATTATAAGATGCTCTGCCGAAATATGAGTTAAGATTTTTTACCTCGTTGGTTCCTGAAATTTTTCCGTCGATCTCAACATTGCCATGCTGGGCATAATTATCATCTTCAACAAACATAGGACCTGAAATGGAGTTGAGGTAGTTGGAGGTATATGATTGCGCTGAAGTACCTGCAAGGATTGAAACGTTGTGTTTGTCAAACTTCATGTCGTAAGTTGCGAAATTTTCCCACAGCCATGTTGACCAGGTATTTCTGTTGTCTCTGGTATTTGGTGTAGTGTTGTTTCTTTCGCCCGAAAACCAATAGGTTGGATACCATGTGGTGTAGCGCTGTTCGGTGTAATCAATACCGGCTCTTGTGGTAAAAGTCAGGTTTTTAACTGGTTTAATCTTGGCATAGATATTCCCAAAAATATTGTTTGATTTGGTTTCGCCCTGCTCCAGCGAAAGCTTGGCCAGAGGGTTTGCAACTTCACCTTTAACAAAATCAGATAAGCCATAGTAGTTTCCACTGCCATCCTGTAGTAGGGTATATCCTGCATTTTGTGCATCCTGGGCAAACTGAGGAAGTGTGCCGTTAGGAAAGGTTACAGGTGTTGTAGGATCCATGGCAAGTGCATCAACAACAAGACCCCCGAATTCATCATCTTCAACAACGGCTTCGCGTTTTACATTTGCATAATTGAAGTTGTTTCCTACTTCCAGCCATTTTTTAACATCATGGCTGGAGTTAAAGCGGAAAGTCAGACGCTCATAATTTGATTTGTCCCTGCCAACAATCCCATCCTGATTGAAATAAGAGGCTGATACCAGATAACGGCTTTTGTCATTTCCACCTGTAAACGACAAGTAGTGTTTTTGCATGGGTGCATTGCTTGTAATTTCTTCCATCCAGTTGGTGTTGTATTCCGGATTTTCAGGAACTGTAACACCAACATTGGCTTCCTGAATCCAGGTTGTCCACTGGCTGGCATTCATTGCTTTGGTAAGTTTACCAGGTGATTGAATGCCGTACTGGAAATTATAATTAATTTTTGCTTCGCCGGCTTCCCCAGATTTGGTGGTGATAATCATTACCCCGTTGGCAGCTTCAGCACCATAAATGGCGGCGGAGGCAGCATCTTTCAAAATCTCAACCGATTTGATGTCGGAAGGATCGATTCTTGAAATATCCCCGGTTCTCATTCCGTCAACAATATAGAGAGGGTCGGAATTTCCGTTACTGCCTGCGCCACGGATTCTTACTTTGAGCGCAGCCCCCGGAGAACCCGAGTTGGGCAATACATTAACACCAGCCACACGACCCTGGATGGCCTGGTTGACATTGGTTGCCGGAAGGCTTTGTAAATCCTTGGCTTCTACTTTGGAAATGGCTCCCGTAACAAGACTTTTTTTCTGTGTTCCGTAACCAATTACCATTACCTCCTGAAGTGCTACCACGTTTTCTTCCAGCACCACATTTACCGTTTCGCTTGAGCTTACCTGCACCTGTTTGGGCAAAAACCCGACAAAAGAAAATGTTAGTGTTGTATTTGAATTTGGCGACTCGAGTTTAAAGGCGCCATTAATGTCGGAAGTGGTACCATTTGTAGTACCTTCTTCATAAACGTTTACGCCGGGCAGAGTTTCTCCGTTGGTGTTTTTTACCGTTCCGGTGTAGGTGTAAACTGTTTGGGCACCGGCATAAGATACCATGCCCAACAAAAGTAAACCCAGCATAAGCATACGCTTTTGCAGCCGGGTCTTCGCATTCATTGGTGTAGTTGTTCTCATCATACATTAAATATTTGATTAGTACTTAAAATTTGATTGTGATTTGGTGTTGACTTTTTCTCTTTTCTACAGTGTTTGTTTCAAGCTAAATGTAATCTTTACATGAATTTTGACATATTAAAATTATTACATTGTAATTCAGGTTAATAATGAAAGTGTAAATAATACACAGACAAAAGTAAAATTATTTTTATAAATCCAAGAAAAAAAAATAAAAAATAAAAAATTTAACATTTTATTTTTTTAAACTATAATATATGGTGTGTTAAATGATTGATTAATAATTTAATAAATTAATTGTGCATTTTTTTCTAAAATCTCTTGTTTTTTTTAAAAAACGCTTATTTTTGCAAAGTGTAATAATTACACAACATGTTTTATGAATAAAATAATACCAAATATTTCTGTTGACTGTGTTGTTTTTGGCTTCGATTCGTCAGGATTAAAAGTATTGTTAAGAAACAGAAAACTTGAATGCCCTGAAACCGGCCAGTTGCTTATCAACGATCATACGATAACAGGTTTTCACGTGTATGAAGGAGAGGATTTGGATTCGGCAGCCCAACGCACGTTATTTAATATTACAGGCCTGACCGGAATTTATTTGGAGCAATTTTATGCTTTTGGAAGTGTAGAGCGGGTAAACAGCGAGAAAGAAAAATGCTGGAGGAGCTACAACAATTTGGGAATTAGTGACCATGTTTTTTCAGTAGGCTATCTTTCACTTGTCGATAGTACCAAAATAAAACCCGACCAGGAACATGCTGATGTAAGCTGGATGCCTGTGGATAATCTTCCTGAATTGGGCTTCGATCACAAGGAAATTATTGCAAAGGCTCTCGAAAGATTGCGTTTGAAAGTCAGGCTGGAACCAATAGGTTTTGAATTGCTTCCCGAAAAATTTACACTGCGTGAAATGCAGGAACTTTATGAGTGCATTTTGGGAACAAGCTTCGACAGGCGGAATTTCCGCAAAAAGATCGGCCAGATGAAATATGTGATCCCCTTGAATGAAAAACAAAAGGGTGTAGCCCACAAACCTGCCCAAAAGTACATTTTCAGCAGGGACGTTTATGAACGTACAAAAATTGAGAAACTTGACTTTTCTATATAATACAGTATTTGTTTTGAGTGTGATGCAGACTTTTTTAAAAAGAACATTTTGATAAAAGCGTAAAAAATTGACATTAGAATTATTCTTTACGGCCAACATTGCTGTAAAGAGAAAAATATTGTGATTTCGCTTTTTTTTGCCTGTTCATTTTTTTTAATTTTTGAACCAATTCACATCTCATGACACTTCACATTATCGACTTACTGATTATCGGCACTTACCTGGCTGCCACCATATTTATTGGTGTGTTCCTTCGCAAGCGCGCCCAAAAGAGTAAAAATTCATACCTCCTTGGCGGAAATCAATTGCCCTGGTACATGCTTGGGCTTTCCAACGCATCGGGCATGTTCGACATTTCCGGCACCATGTGGCTGGTTACGCTTGGGTTTGTTTACGGGCTAAAGAGTATGTGGATACCCTGGCTCTGGCCGGTCTTCAACCAGATATTCCTCATGGTATTTTTGTCAGTTTGGCTCAGGCGTTCAAATGTTACAACCGGTGCCGAATGGATAAAAACCCGATTCGGTGGCGGTCGTGGATCATCATTGTCGCACAATATTGTTGTGGTTTACGCTCTGATTAGTTGCCTTGGATTTCTGGCCTACGGCTTTATCGGTCTTGGAAAGTTCATGCTTATTTTTATACCCTGGCAATTTGTTTGCAATCTTACCGGACTTCCGTCTGATATTATTGCACCTGAATACATACCGCATTTGTACGGATTGATATTCACACTTTTTGCAACTTTTTATGCAGTTTTGGGGGGAATGATGAGTATAGTGTGGACAGATGTTTTGCAATACCTGATCATGACAGTTGCATCTTTAATAATTGGAGTAATTGCAATGAACGCTCTTGCAGTTAACGATCTGATTGTTCCAAATGGTTGGATGTCGCCATGGTTCGGCTGGCAGCTCGATCTGGACTGGTCCGCGATTATTCCCGAAGTGAACCGGAAAATAGCAGAAGACGGATTTTCATTGTTCAGCATATTTATGATGATGATGCTCTTCAAAGGTTTCCTTGTTAGTACTGCAGGACCTGCCCCAAATTATGACATGCAGAAAATTCTTTCCACGAAATCGCCAAAGGAAGCCGCCAAAATGAGTGGTATGGTTTCGCTGGTTTTAAATCCTGTCAGGTATTTCATGATTACCGGCTTTGTGGTGCTTGCACTGCTTTATTATGATGAATTAAATCTTTTAATTGCAGGGCAAATCGACTTTGAACAGATACTGCCCTCAGCCATTAAGGAATTTGTTCCGGTAGGTCTCACAGGACTTTTGCTGGCCGGTTTGCTTGCAGCTTTCATGTCAACTTTTGCAGGAACCCTCAATGCAGCACAGGCATACATTGTAAACGATATCTACCTTAAGGTGAAACCTGACGCTGCCAACAATAATATTAAAAGTATGAATTACATTGTTGGGGTTGTAGTGGTTGCCGTTAGTATTGTAATCGGCATTTATGCCAAAAATGTAAACAGTCTCCTGCAATGGATCGTGTCGGCACTCTGGGGAAGTTATGTTGCTTCAAACGTATTGAAATGGTATTGGTGGAGGTTCAACGCTTATGGCTATTTCTGGGGAATGCTTGCAGGTTTGATACCGGCCTTGATTTTCCCATTGATTTTTCATGAAACCCTTGAGCTGTACTACTTCCCGCTGTTGTTGCTTATTTCGGTACTCGGCTGTATCGGCGGGACGTATCTGAAACCTGCAACTGATGTGGAAGTATTGGACGCTTTTTATAAAAATGTTCGCCCCTGGGGTTTCTGGAAGCCGGTTAAGGAACGAATTATGGCTGCCGATCCTGCTTTTGAGGAAAACAGGAATTTCAAAAAGGATATGCTAAACGTAATTATTGGCATTGTTTGGCAAACATCACTTGTTGCAGCACCCATATTTGTAGTGCTCAGGCAATGGTGGCCTGCAGCAATTGCAGTATCAATTATCCTGCTAACATCCGTGACACTGAAAAAAACCTGGTGGAATACCCTGCCTGAAAACTAAACTTAAAAAAAACAAAATGAAATTCGGATATTTTGACGATATTAACCGTGAGTATATAATTACTGATCCAAAAACCCCTTATCCCTGGATCAACTATTTGGGAAATAGGGATTTTTTCAGCCTGATCTCAAATACCGGTGGAGGTTACAGCTTTTATATAGATGCCAAATTCAGGCGACTCACTCGTTACCGCTACAACAGTGTTCCGCTCGATGATGGAGGAAAGTATTTTTACATTAAGGAGGGTGAAACCTTTTGGTCGCCGGGCTGGAAACCTGCCAAAACAAAACTTGACGATTATTCCTGTCGCCATGGCATGGGTTATTCCGTTATTTCAGGGGTGAAAAATAGTTTGTCTGCCGAAATGCTGAATTTTGTGCCATTAAATTTCAATGGTGAGATTCAGCGCCTTCGCTTAGAAAATCTTAGCGAAGCAAAAAAAGTTTTCAGCATTTATTCATACGTGGAATGGTGCTTATGGGATGCCCTGGCTGATATGACCAACTTTCAGCGCAACTTTTCCACAGGCGAAGTGGAAGTGGAGGATAATGTGATTTATCACAAAACCGAATATCGTGAACGGCGAAATCATTTTGCCTTTTCTTCGGTAAATCATCCTGTTTCGGGTTTTGATACCGATCGTGAAGCATTTATCGGGATGTACAATGGTTTGGATGCCCCTGAGCGAATTGTTAAGAATGAATTTGGAGATTCAATAGCTCACGGCTGGTCACCCATTGCATCGCATCAGTTGGAAGTTGAATTGCTGCCCGGCGAGCAAAAGGATTTCATCTTTATTTTGGGATATGCTGAAAACGAAAACTCCCAAAAATTTTCAGCTCCCAATGTCTTGAATAAAAAGGTTGCTTTGGAAATGATTAGCAGTTTTTCAAATTCCGGACAGGTGGATAAAGCATTTTTGGAATTAAAGAGCTATTGGGCTGAGCTGCTGGGAAAATTTACAATTGAAACTTCCGAAGATAAATTTGGCAGGATGATGAACATCTGGAATCAGTACCAATGTATGATTACTTACTTTTTTTCCAGGAGTGCTTCCTATTTTGAATCGGGAATTGGCAGGGGCATGGGTTTCCGCGACTCAAACCAGGACTTGATTGGTGTGATGCACATGATCCCGGAAAGAGCAAAGCAGAGGATTATCGATCTCGCATCAACACAACTCGAAGATGGCTCTGCCTATCATCAGTACCAGCCCCTCACCAAAAAAGGAAATCACGAAATCGGAGGTAATTTTAATGATGATCCATTGTGGCTGATCCTGTCGGTGTCGTCGTACATCAAGGAAACCGGCGACTGGACCATCCTTGATGAAATGGCTCCTTTTGATAATAATCCTGAAAATGCAGCTTCCATTTTTGAGCATCTGCACAGGTCGTTCAATCATGTGATCAATAACTTGGGTTCCCACGATTTACCCCTGATTGGCCGTGCCGACTGGAACGATTGCCTTAACCTGAACTGTTTTTCAGATCAGCCGGACGAGCCTTTTCAAACCACCGGAAATAAAACCGGCGGACAGGCCGAGTCGTTGATGATTGCCGGAATGTTTGTCCTTTACGGAAATGTTTTTGCTGAAATTTGTGATTTGACAGGAAAAGATAAATTGGCTGCCTGTTCAAAAAGTCAGGTAAACAAAATGAAAACTGCCATCGGTAAATTTGGCTGGGATGGCGAATGGTTCCTCAGAGCATACGATTATTATGGCGACAAAATTGGAAGCCATGAAAACCAGGAGGGCAAAATATTTGTTGAATCGCAGGGCTTTTGCATCATGGCCGGAATTGGTACTGACGACGGGCGTGCTCATACTGCTCTTGATGCGGTTGAAAAATATCTTGCCTGTGATCATGGCATCGTGTTGAACAACCCGCCTTTTTCAAAATACTATATCAATCTGGGCGAAATATCCACCTATCCTCCGGGGTACAAGGAAAATGCCGGAGTATTTTGTCACAACAATCCCTGGATTATTATTGCGGAAGCCCTTCACGGAAACAAGCAAAGAGCGTGGGAATATTATAAAAAAATTGCGCCAGCCTATCTGGAGGATAGTAGTGAAATTCACAAAACCGAGCCTTATGTTTATGCCCAGATGATTGCAGGTAAAGATGCTTTTAAACCTGGCGAGGCTAAAAACTCATGGCTCACCGGATCGGCAGCATGGAACTACTATGCAGCATCACAATACATTTTGGGTATTCGCCCTGACTGGGATGGCTTGCTGATAGATCCCCGACTGCCTGATGAAATTAAGGAAGTAGTCATTCTTCGCAAATTCAGGGGAGCCGAATATCGCATCCACATCAACAACAGGCGAATGGGTAAATTACATATCACTCTCGATGGAATTGTAATTTCAGGCAAATTATTGCCTCCCCCGATTAAAGGGTCTTTACATCATGTTGAAGTATTTATCTGATAAAATTAACGCATAATGCGAAAAACTGAATATTTTTTTAGAATCCTTACTGGAGTCCTTTTTATAGGGTTTCTTGCAATTTTGATCGGTGCTGCATGCGTTCGTGAGTCTGGCAAATCTGCATCCCAAACCACTTTTGAAATTCGTGCCGACAGCATTTTAGCAGGAATGAGTCTCCAGGAAAAAGTGGGACAGATGACCCAGATTACGCTGGATGTTTTTACGGTTAAGGATGAACACGGAAAAAAACAGGAACCAGTTGTATTCGATCCTGATACTTTAAATCTTGCATTTTCCAAATATAAAATCGGCTCGATACTTAATGTGGTTAAAACTGCGCCAACAGCCCAATGGTGGAATGAATCCATTGAGATGATGCAGGAAATTGCCATTTGTGAAACCGGGATTCCGCTCATTTACGGAATTGATGCAATTCACGGTGCAAGCTATACCAGCGAAGCTACTTTATTTCCACAGCAAATTGCACAGGGAGCAACCTTCAACCCTGAACTGATAAGGCAGTTAAACGAAATGAGTGCCTACGAGATGCGTGCTTCAAATATTCCGTGGACTTTTTCTCCGGTACTCGACATGGGGCGCGATGCACGCGATTCAAGACTATGGGAAACCTATGGCGAAGCCGTTTATTTGTGCCGGCAAATGGGTGAAGCTGCAGTGTTGGGGTTGCAGGGTGGAAATTATTCCGCCATTGATCAGCAACACGGCGCTGCCTGCCTGAAGCATTTTTTGGCTTACAATTCCAATTCAGGAAAAGACAGAAATCCATTAAGCCTTTCCCTGAGGGAACTCAAAGAAATACATGCCCCGTCATTTCAGGCTGCGATTGATGCAGGTGCTAAATCCATTATGATAAACTCGGGTATCATCAACGGCCTGCCTGTTCATGCAAACTACGAAATTCTCACCAGATTACTCCGCGATGAAATGGGATTTAAAGGTCTGGTGGTGAGTGATTGGGCTGATATCGAAAATCTTCATAAACGCGACAAAATTGCATCTTCAATAAAGGAAGCTGTGAAAATCGGGATCAATGCAGGTGTGGATATGTCGATGGTTCCGCATAAATTTCATTTTTGTGATTACCTGATCGAGCTGGTTAATGAGGGTGAGGTTTCGATGCAACGCATCGATGAGGCGGTAAAAAGGGTTTTGGTGCTGAAACTTGAGCTTGGATTATTTGATAATCCAAATACCAAACTTGCCGATTATCCTGAATTTGGCAGTAAGAAATTTCAAAACCTGGCGCTTCAGGCTGCACTGGAATCTATCACCCTTTTGAAAAACAAAAACAACGTATTGCCACTCCAAAAAAATGTAAAAGTTTTGTTTACAGGCCCAAATGCAAATTCAATGCGCCCGATGAACGGAGGCTGGTCATATACCTGGCAGGGTGAAAGAACCGATGAATTTGCAGGCAAATACAATACTTTCCTTGAGGCTATCCAAAATAAAATAGGAAAAGCTAATGTGAAATTTGTTGAAGGAGTTTCTTATAAAATGGATGGAAAATACTGGGAAGAAGAAAATATTAATATTCAGGAGGCTGTAAAAGCTTCAATTGATGTGGATTATATCCTGCTTTTTGCAGGCGAAAACAGTTATTGCGAAAAGCCCGGTGACTTGCACGATTTATACATTTCTGAGAATCAAACACAACTTGCCCTCGCTCTGGCTAAAACCAACAAACCTGTTATTTTGATCCTGAACGAAGGCAGGCCAAGACTCATCAGTAAATTTGAAGATAAAATGGAAGCACTTATTCAAACCTATCTTCCGGCTAATTTTGGTGGAGATGCTCTTGCAGATATTCTTTTTGGTGATGCCAACCCATCCGGAAAACTGCCTTACACCTATCCGATGTTTCCCAACTCTTTATTCACCTACGATTACAAACCTTCCGAGAATCCTAAAAAACCCGAAGGAATGTATGACTATGGATCCGAATTGGCCCTGCAATATGAGTTTGGCCATGGGCTGAGTTATACCACTTTCGAGTACAGTGAATTCAACATCAGCGCACCTGAACTCTCCCCCGGCAAAGAGTTAAATCTTTCCATTAAAGTTCAGAATACCGGCAATCGGGCTGGTGCCGAAACTGTTTTGCTTTATTATTCCGACTTATATGCATCCATTACTCCTGACAACAAAAAATTGTGCAGGTTTTCCAAAGTTGAACTTGAACCCGGGGAGATTAAAACCATCAGTTTCAGGCTATTTCCACAGGACTTTGCATTTTACAATTACAACAATCAATTGCTTGCCGAGGAGGGTGATTTCATATTGAGGATTCAGGATTTTAAGCAAAAAATAAGACTCACCGAAACTATTAAATTTGATAAGCCAAGCAAAGTTGTGTTGTAAAATTTTAACTGAATAAAGAATGAAAAGTATATGGATTGTCGGAATTTTAATATCATTTTGTTTTCTGTTAAATGCTCAGAATATGGAAAAAAATTCAACACAAAACAGGGTTGACCAAATAATGCCGAAGCTTAGCCTGGAAGAAAAAGCCTCCTTATGCTCAGGTCGCGATGACTGGAGTACCAAGCCTTTAGAGCGGCTTGATGTTCCATGGATATGGCTCTCCGACGGACCACATGGCTTGCGCCGTGCACCATTCACCAATACTTCAGGATATGGCGACCAGTTACCTGCAACTTGTTTCCCAACAGCCTCAGCCCTTGCCGCAACATGGGATCTGGATTTGATTTACAAAGTTGGGCAGGCCTTGGGTGAAGAATGTCAGGCTTTGGATGTAAATGTATTGCTCGGTCCGGGCGTCAACATTAAGCGATCGGTACTGGGAGGAAGGAATTTTGAGTTTTTCTCCGAAGATCCGGTATTATCAGGCGAGCTGGGTGCTGCTTTCATTAATGGTGTGCAAAGCCAGGGAGTCGGAACTTCTCTTAAACATTTTGTGGCCAACAACGTGGAAACCATGCGCATGTTCGCAAATTCGAACCTGGATACCCGCACTCTGCATGAAATTTATTTAACACCTTTCGAAATAGCTGTTAAAAAATCGCAGCCCTGGACAATCATGGCCTGCTACAACAGGGTGCAAGGAGTTTATGGAACCCAATCGCCCGGTCTTTTAACTGATGTATTGAAAAATGATTGGGGTTTTGAGGGAATTGTAATTTCCGATTGGTTTGCTGTGGTTGATCGGGTGGAAGGCGTAAAAGCAGGGATGCACATCGAAATGCCGGGCGTTGGTACCGTGAATGATTCTTTAATTGTGGAAGCCGTGAAAATCGGAATACTTGATGAAAATGTTTTGGATAACCTTGTACGTGAAATATTGACCATTGTATTAAAAGCCAAATCATTGGAGAAAGATGGTGCCGATCAGAACATTGAAGGGCATCATGCCTTTGCCCGCCAGGTTGCAGCCGAATCAGCAACACTTTTAAAAAATGAAAACGGAATATTACCCCTCTCAAAAGATAAGTATAAAAAGGTGGCCATAATTGGCGAATTTGCTGCAAATCCACGATTTCAAGGCAATGGCAGTTCAGAAGTAAAGCCAACGAAATTGGATAATATCCTTGATATTTTAAAAAATGAGTATGGTAATGAAATTGAAATTACCTATGCTCAGGGTTATAATTTGACCAATGACCATGATTATTCTTTGATTGGTGACGCCAAAATAGCTGCTGCCGGTGCTGATATTGCCGTGGTTTTTGCCGGACTTCCATTGCATTACGAATCCGAAGGAATTGATCGCACCCATATCGATTTACCCCCATCACACAACAAATTGATCAGCGAAATTGCTGGCGTGCAGAAAAATACTGTGGTTGTGCTCACCAATGGCAGCGCAGTAGCTATGCCCTGGGTAAACGAAGTGGATGGTATTTTGGAAACCTGGCTGGCCGGGCAAGCCGGTGCAGGCGGAATTTTAGATGTGCTGTTTGGAAAGGTAAATCCTTCCGGGAAACTGGCGGAGACCTTTCCTGTAAAACTTGAGGACACTCCCGCATTTCTGAATTTTCCTGCTGAGCAGGGTGAAGTGCTTTACGGTGAAAGGATTTTTGTGGGTTACCGCTATTACGATAAAAAGAAAACCGAGCCGCTTTTTCCCTTCGGATATGGTTTGTCCTACACAACATTTGAATTTGACAATATTTCTGTTTCTGCAAGCGATTTCACCGATGTGGAAGGAGTTACAGTTTCGCTAACAGTAAAAAATACCGGTTTTGTAAAAGGAAAAGAGGTGGTTCAGTTGTACATTTCTGATAAGGAATGTTCACTGTCGCGCCCGGAAAAAGAGTTGAAGCGTTTTACCAAAGTTGAACTTGAACCCAATGAAAAAACAACTATCAGTTTTAAGCTTGAAGCCCGTGATTTTTCATTCTTCGACTCCCGGCGCAAAATGTGGATCGCCGAAAGCGGTGATTTTACCCTTGCCTTTGGTTCATCTTCCCGCGATATAAGGCAAGCTGTGGATGTTACACTCAATTCCACCCAAAAAGTACCCCTTACTTTTGATGAATTTACCTTTTTCCGCGAATACTGGGAAAATAAGCAAACCCGGGAAATATTGAAAACTCTCGTTCCGGCATGGATCAATAATTTCGTGCCTGAAGGTAAAACCCTGGATGAGGCTCAATTCAATGCTTTTTTAATTGATCAACCGATGGTAAAATTTCCATATATCACCAAGGGAGAAATTTCCTTTGAGCAGGTAAATGAGCTTGTGAAAAAAAGCAGCGAGATAACTTTTACCCCCTGATTCAATGGCTGAGAATGAACATGACAAGATTATAAATCAATGGTTTCAGGTTAACTATTAAGATATTCTTCATGGTGTTTATAACAAAGCATTTGGGATATTTGGGGTGTGGGGTTTGGTGGCGGCAAAGCCGCCGCCAAACCCCACCCTTAATCACCTGTCTCCCTGACATTGGTAACGACTTGCACGGAGCGGAGTTGAAATAATTGAAATATCAAATCAAATGAACTTAAAATAGAATATTATGAAATCAGTTTGGAAATTATTCTTCCTGGGTGTATTGATAAGCCTTGCTTCCTGCACTATGACCAGCAATGAAAAGGAATCACAAAATCAGGAAAAATTTATAATTCATCGTGGCCTTAATACAAGCCACTGGTTGTCGCAAACCGAAATTCGCGGAGAAGAGAGGGAACAGTACATGCAGGAACGCGACTTTAAGAATATTGCAGATTTGGGATACGATCACGTGAGGATACCCATTGATGAAGAACAAATGTGGGACGAACAGGGGAACAAGCATGAAGATGCTTTTAAGCTGCTTCATCAGGCCATAAAATGGGCCTTCGAAAATGATTTGCGCGTCATCGTCGATTTGCATGTTTTAAGGTCCCATCATTTCAATTATGACAATGACCAGTTATGGGAAGATCCGGCAGCTCAGGCAAAATTCTGGAACTTCTGGGAACAGCTTTCCGCTGAATTGTCAGAATACCCAAATCACATGCTCGCCTACGAATTGATGAACGAAGCTGTGGCCGAAGATTCTGAGGATTGGAATAAACTTATAGCAAGAGGAATTGAAACCATTCGCAAAAATGAGCCCCATCGCACCATCGTTGTGGGGTCCAACAAATGGCAAATGGTTTATACCTTTCCTGAACTTAAAATTCCCGAAAACGACAACAACCTTATGCTGAGTTTTCATTTTTACGAACCCTTCATCATTACGCATTACAAAACATGGTGGAATCCTTTGTTTCCCTTCGAGGGTGAATTACACTATCCGGGTTACACCATCGACACAGCAGAATATGCCCTGTGGGAAGGTGATGTTCTCGGTATGTTGAAGGCACAAAATGGAGATTATTCGAGAGAAGTCTTTAAGAAAAAAATAAACATGG
>JAIOZV010000018.1 GCA_021740425.1 Bacteroidales bacterium
TGGATAAAACCAGGAAAAGTAGCATGGGATTGGTTTAATGCCCTGAACATTTACGGGGTGGATTTTGAATCGGGACTGAATACCGACACCTACAAATATTATATAGATTTTGCTTCTAAATTTGAAATCCCATACATTATCCTCGACGAAGGCTGGAGCGATACCGAAGATCTATTTTCAGTAAACCCCGACATTGATCTTCCCGGACTTTTCAGCTATGCTGAAAGCAAAAATGTGGGCATCATCCTTTGGGTTGTCTGGAATACCTTAGACAGACAACTTGCCGAGGCGCTTGAAAAGTTTGAAGCCTGGGGTGTAAAAGGCATCAAAGTAGATTTTATGCAACGCGATGACCAGATTATGGTGAACTACTACGAAAAAATTGCCGTCGAAGCTGCAAACCACCATCTCATTGTTGATTTTCACGGATCATATAAACCAACAGGTTTGTGCCGTACCTACCCAAATGTAATTACCCGCGAAGGTGTGCACGGACTTGAAAATAATAAGTGGGCCGAGTCGGTAACACCAGAACACAATGTCACCCTTCCTTTCACAAGGATGCTCGCGGGGCCAATGGATTATACGCCGGGTGCAATGATCAACTGCACCGAAAAACAATTCAAACCCATTTTCTCGCGCCCCATGAGCCAGGGCACACGCTGCCACCAGTTAGCAATGTATGTGATTTACGAAAGTCCGCTTCAAATGCTTGCTGACAGCCCATCCAATTATTACAAAGAACCTGAAACAATGAAATTCCTGAAACAGATTCCGGTAACCTGGGATGAAACCAAAGTGCTTGATGCTAAAATTGGTGATTATATAATTATTGCCAGACAAAAAAATAACAAATGGTATCTGGGAGCCATGACCGACTGGATTCCGCGTGATTTTGAAATTGACCTGTCATTTCTTGATGATGGAGAAAAACAAATTACCATTTGGAAGGATGGGGTGAATGCAGATAAAAACCCTCTTGATTTAAAAACAGTGAAAAGCACAGTAGTAAAAAATGAAAAAATAAAAATCCAACTGGCTTCCGGAGGCGGCTGGGTTGCAGTAATTGAATAAAAACTCAGCAAAATCTGTTATTTGGGATAAACACCAAAAAGCTTATTTATGCTTCGGTGAAAATTATGAACTGAGGTTACCGGCTCAGCAAACATCAGCGCACACTGACGGTGAATTATATTGATGCCTTTGCTGAGCGCAAAAAAAATAGCCTCATCATCTTGGGCTCCCTGCTGCAACCAAATGTGCCTGATCCCTTTTTCGACAGCCCGATGAACCAAATCGGAGGTTTTTTCAGGTTTGGTACAAATGATCAGCGCAGTAACTTCTGCAGGTAGTGCATCGATATCCTTAAAACAGGGTAGCCCATCATAGGATTCCATTTGTTGATGAAGCGGGAAAATTTTATAATTTTTTGATTTTAATTCATTAAAAATGGTGTTGCCAAATTTTTTATCATTTCTGGAAATGCCAGCAATGGCAATGTTTTTTTGACTCATAAATTGACGAATATCATCAAAGCGGGTCTTTTGAGGTTTTTGTATCTTCATAGCATTCAATTATTATTTTGTGAGGCAAATATACTTTTGCAGGACTATATTCCAAAACAAAAAATCAGCACCCCTTAAAACGGGGTGAAATTTATTCAAGGTAATTCACAACTCCTCTGGCAATTCCACTGGTTTGTTTATTGCATGCCCCCGATAACGCCGGATGAATCAGTAAGAAATTCATTTTTGATAATCGATGACATGACTTAAACCTTACAAATAAGGTAAAATTTTGTAATGAATTAAAAAGGCCTTGTGGTAAACTAAAATATTTACTTTCACCGCTCAAACCAAAACATAAACCAAGCAATAAAGATGAAAATAGTACAAAGAGTAGAGGATGCCATAAACCCTTTAAACATTACGAAAGGAAGCAGGATTTACTGTGCCGGGAATGCTGCCACACCGCAGGTACTTTTGCGACAGCTTGCTGCAGACCCCTACATTTACAATGTGGAAATGCTAAGTGTGCTGTTGCTGGGAAATGTCGGCAATCTTTTCGACCCTGAAGTATGTAAACGAATTACCCACCGGGTAATTTTTAACGGTCCCCATTCCAGGGAAGCCATGAACACCGGCGGCGCCTCCTATCAGTTGATTCACCTGTCGGATATTGGCCATCAAATGCGGGAGTTCATCAAGCCAAACGTGGTACTTCTCAGTGTTGCCGGACCTGACAGTGGCGGGAATTTCAGTTACGGAACCACTGTTGAAGGGTGCAAAGGTGCTGTGGATTCGGTGAGAGAAAACGGGGGTATTATTATTGCCGAACGAAATGCCAAAATGCCTTTTGTCCTCGGTACCACTATTCACGAAAGTGAAATTGCCTATCTCCTCGACACCGATTATAACCTGCCAGTAAGCCCGGTTCAAAAACCGGACGATCTGGCCAAACGTATTGCCCGAATCATTACCGAACTCTATGTTAAAAACGGATCAACCCTCCAATACGGAATCGGTGAAGTTCCCGAAGCTGTAACAGATGCCATCATCGAGAAAGGCGTAAAAGACCTCGGCATTCATACCGAGTTGTTTGCTGATGCCATGCGCAAGCTTGTCGAAAAAGGAATTGTAACCAACAAATACCTCGATTTTAATTTCTCCACAGGAAGTATATTTCTTGCCAAAGATCAAGCCGGCTACGATTGGATGAGCTACAACAGCTCGATCCAAAGCAGGGCTGCTGATTTTACCAATTACATTCCAAATATTGCCCGTTTGCCCAAAATGCTTGCAATCAACAGCGCAATTGGCGTGGATTTACACAGCAACGTCTGGGCCGATTCACTGAACGCCACAAGAATTTACAGCGGCATTGGCGGCCAGGCTGATTTTCTTCGCGGATCCTATCTTTCGAAAGGTGGTGTCCCAATCATTGCCATGAAATCAACAACTTCCAAAGGCGAATCCAAAATCATGATGAAATGCCCCGAAGGAATAACAACTTCGGCAATTGCCGCCGACCCTGTGGTGATAGTAACCGAAAATGGAGCTTTTGACCCCAGGGGTTGCAACATTGCTGAACATGCAGTTGGAATTGCTTTTTTGGCTGAAGAAAAATGCCGCGAAAAATTACTCAGGTATATTTACGAAAGCAAAGAGTACCACAAACCACAGCAAGCTTTAAGCGGCAAACCACCAAAAGGTTTTACACCATATAAATTTGTTGGATAATAGCAAGATAAAAATATCCCTGATGTCATTTTTTGCCATCAGGGTTTTTTATAATTTAGCCAACTGAAATTTTTCAAACCAAATAATACATCAAAATGAGAAAATTAACAGGAATAATTGTATTTGCGATAATAACAATTACAATGCTTATTTCATGCAGTGGCCCAAACCACGAAACTATCGAGAATCAAAGAGCCGGAATTGTACCGCAGGGCACAAAATTCGAACCCTTACCGGGATTGGATATGAAAGAAAAGCTGGATGAGTTTGCCACATTTAAACTTAGTGCCAGGCTCGACCATCTCACCGAAAAAGAAAAAGAAATGCTTCCCTACCTTTTTCAGGCAGCCAATATAATCGAGGATTTGTACTGGAAACAAGCCATTGGCAACCGGGATAAATTTCTTGCAGAAGTGCAGGGAGACGATGCTTTGGCTTTTGCAAAAATCCATTACGGCCCATGGGACAGGTTGAACGGGAACAAACCATTCCTCACCAACATAGGCCCCAAACCCGACGGTGCAAACTTTTACCCCGAAGACATGCCCAAAGAAGAATTCGAGAGTTTTGCTGATGCCAACAAAAAAAGCCTTTACACACTTATCCGCAGAAATTCTGAAGGAAATCTCGAATCGGTTTGGTATCATGAAGCCTACAAAACAGAGATTGCAAAAGTCGCAGTACTGCTGCGAACAGCGGCAAGTATCGCCGAAGATGAAGGCCTGAAAAAATACCTCACACTGCGTGCAACAGCACTTTTAACCGATGATTATCTTGCCAGCGACCTGGCATGGATGGATATGAAAACCTCCAACATCGATTTTGTGATAGGACCTATCGAAAATTACGAAGATGCTTTGTTTGGATACAAAGCTGCTTTTGAATCCTTTATACTGATCAAAGATCCGGAGTGGAGCGAAAGACTACAGAAATTTGCTGCCATGCTCCCCGAGATGCAAAGCCTGGTTCCAACCGGCGAAGCCTATAAAAAAGATATCCCCGGTTCCGACTCCGATCTCAACGCCTATGATGTGGTTTATTATGCAGGCGACTGTAATGCAGGCAGCAAAACCATTGCCATCAACCTGCCCAACGACCCGAAAGTACATGCCGAAAAAGGCACACGAAAATTGCAGCTAAAAAATGCCATGCGCGCCAAATTCGACAAAATTCTCATGCCTATTTCTGAAATGCTCATCGATCCATCACAACAACAGCATGTAACATTTGATGCTTTTTTTGCCAATACGATGTTTCATGAAGTTTCACATGGCATGGGTGTAAAAAATACAATTAATGGAAAAGGGAGCTCACGCGTGGCACTCAAAGAAACCTACTCCTCCATCGAAGAAGGCAAAGCCGACATTATGGGATTGTGGCTGGTGAAAACACTTCGCGAAAAAGGCGAAATTACCGAAGGCGAACTGATGGACAATTACGTAACATTTTTTGCAGGCATCTTCCGCTCAAGCCGGTTTGGCGCTGCCAGTGCGCACGGAAAAGCGAATATGATGCGTTTCGCGTTTTTTCAGGAGCAAGGAGCTTTTACGAAAAATGCAGACGGTTATTATGTAGTTAATGCCGAAAAAATGGAACCTGCCATCAATGCACTGGTAGATAAAATTCAAAGGTTGCAGGGAGATGGTGACTACGAAGCTGCAAAAGCATGGATTGCAAAAGACGGCGTGGTAAGCCCCGAATTGCAGGCCGACCTCGACCGTATCAATGCAGGCGGGATTCCCGTTGATATCGTGTTTGATCAAGGCTCCGAGGTACTTGGATTGAAATAAGCGGCTCATAATCTATGAATTGAATTTTCATTCATTTACCAAAAATATTTAAAGCCCGGTCTTCATATTGCCGGGCTTATTTTTTCAGGGGAATTCTCAAAATAAAAACAACAAATCAATAAAAAATGAAAAGAATACACATTAATTTGATCATTATGGCCATGATCCTGATTTCAGGAAATTCATGCACAAATCAGCAAAGCAAATCAAACCAGAACGAAGGACAAAATGCCCAGAACGAAGCATCCATCGGACAGGCCGCCGATGAAGTTTATGAATGGCGTGGCATTCAAAGGAAGGGAATTTACTATGACAAAGATTTACTGAAATCTTGGCCTGAAGCCGGCCCTGCGCTGGTTTGGGAATACGAAGGCATTGGCAACGGATACGGTTCGCCGGTTTTCGCTCCCGACAAAATGTATATTTTAGGCGAAATCGACAGCCTGGCTTACCTGTTTACTTTTGACAACAATGGGACACTTTTATGGAAAAAACCTTTCGGCAAAGAATGGGTGAAAAATTACAACGGTTCCAGATCAACCCCCACGGTGGTAAACGATCTGATTTACGTTACGTCAGGCCTTGGAAGACTGGCCTGCCTGAACAGATATGATGGCGAAGAAATATGGAAAATTGATATGATTGAAGATTTGCATGGTACTTATCCTCTTTTTGGATTTTCCGAATCTGTAATCATAGAGGATGACCTTGTATTCTGTACTCCGGGTGGACAAGATACCAACGTTGTTGCTTTAAACCGTTTTTCAGGCGCAATTGAATGGATAAGTAAAGGAGCGGGAGAACGCCCCGGCTATAATGCACCACAAATCATCCACCTGAATAACCGTAATATCCTGGTGAATTTCACTGCCTATGAAATGATGGGGCACGACACCAAAACCGGCGTTTTGCTTTGGATGCACAAACAGGATAACGTTAAACCCGAAGAAAGGAAACCTGGCATGGGCGACACACACAGCAATACGATTATTTTTGAGGATGGATATATTTATTACGCCGAAGGCGATGGAAATGGCGGGGTAAAACTTAAGGTCTCCGAAGATGGTAAAAGCATTGAAGAAATCTGGCGCAACAGCAGTTTCGACAGCTATATGGGTGGCATCGTAAAAATCGGCAACCATTTGTATGGATCAGGTACAGCCAAAAAAGACTTTAAAAGCATAAATGCAACTTCTGGAGAAATCGAAAAAATATTGAAAATTGGCAGCGGGGCAGTGATTGCCGCTGATGGAATGCTTTATTATTACAATTTCGGCGGCGAAGTGATGTTAATCACTCAGGATCCGACGGACATGCAAATTACAGGCAAATTCAGAATTAAAAAGGGAGAAAATGAACATTTTGCCCATCCGGTTATCAATAATGGCAAATTGTATGTCAGGCACGGGAATGTTTTACAAGCCTTTAATATTAAAAATAAACAAACGGTTTAACATAAAATTTCCGATTAAAAAAGGAATATCAGTGACAAAAGTATGGTTTCCCGGATAAATGGCAGCAAGCATATTTTGCAACATGAAATAAATCGTAATCGTAGCTCAGGGATTGGATATGCCCTTAAGAGTGGTCTGCCTTAACCCGAACCATCCATAAGAAAGCACATCGAATTGGATAAAAATGCGATGGTAAGTGAGTTACAGTTCGGGAAATCCCGATTTAGAAATACCCAACCATTTCTAAACTGAAAAATATTTTGAATTATGCTGGCTAAGCTACCTTTAAAATGTTCCTTTTGAAAAGCATCGAAGATGCTGTACTCATAATGATGCCGATTAAAAATAAAACACCAACCTTAAGGATAAGTGAAGAGAATTGCGCATCCCTGCCAAGCACATCATAGAATCCCTGGATAGCCCAGTAATTCAGCGAAACCACTGCCACTTTCTGCATAAAGGCAGGCATAATAAATATGGGAATCATACTTCCGCCAATGGCCGACATGATAAGAATAACAATGGTTGAAAACCCTTCGGCCTGCTTTCGTGTGGTACTTATGGCAGCTATAAAAACACCGAAGCCTGAACATGCAAAAGAAGTGGCAACAATCACCAGGAAAAGATAAAAAAGGTTGTCACCCAAATCCAAACCGAGCACGAGCATCGAATAAAACAACATAACCATGAGTTGCAAAGTGCCGATAACGATGGCAACAATCATTTTACCAAACATAATGCTCAGCGGAATTACCGGCGAATAAAGCAAACGCTTCAAAGTTCCGTCTTCCCGTTCGCCAAGAATTGAGCTCCCCATGGCAGCTACGCTAAAAAGCAGCATCATCACAGCTGTGCCTGCAAAAGACTGGATTAAACCCCAGTTTACAGATTCCTTCCTTGAAAGGGAAGTGATTTGCAATCCCCCCATTTCATCCATTATATTTCCCCCGGAGGTTCCGTTGTCCGGGTCTTCGAATTGCAGGCCAATCTCCTCCTCAATAGTAGCCATGATGGAAGGATCGATATCGGGATATCGTGTATTGACTGATTTAATAATTTTCTTTTTAATGTTTCGTGATCCCAAAATTTCCATCAGGTTTGAGATGAGCGCATATTGTAAAAGTCCGGCCTCCATTTCGCGGGATTCATCGTAAAAAAGCTCAATGGGCTCTTTGTTTCCTTCATTTACCGAATCGGCAAAGCCTTTATAAAATACAAGCATGGCCAGCTTATTTCCATTCATAATTTCCAACTTTCCTGCTTCAAAGTTTACAGACGAAATGTTTATTTCTTCAAGGTTCTCAAGTTTATGAATAACATTTTCTGAAAATTCCGTACTGTCAAGGTCGGCAATAAAAATATTTACAGCCTGCTGTTTTTTATCCTTTTTCCCCAGGCCGCCAAAAGCCAGCGAAAAGAGTGTGATAAGTGCTATGGGCAGCAAAAATGACAGCAACATCCCTTTATAGTCGCGGAAAAATATTATTATATCTTTAATTGCAATCCTTAGCATAAATCGTTGGTATTAGATTCTATTCCTATATTTTATCTTCATTTTCCATCACTAATTAAACCGCCATTACACCATCCCCTTGGCCTCATCCTGTGCCTCGCTGAGTTATCTTTGTTCACCCCTGCTCTTCATTCGTTTTTTTTCCCTGTTATTCTCTCAGCTTCCTTCCTGTCAGAGACAGGAAAACCGTTTCCAGAGAAATTTGCTCTAACGCAATGTGAGTCAATGATATGCAGGATGCTGCACACTTTTCGATCAGCATGGGCAAATCACGCGAAACATTATCGGTACTAAAAATGATTTTATCATCAAAAACTGTTATCAGCTCGCCAAACTCATTTTTCATTTTTTGCAATTCCTGATCATTTTTACGTTCAAAATGAATCACAATCGTTTCTGCTGATCCTGTAATCCGTCGAAGTTCTTCAAGCGTTCCTTTTGCAATGATTTCACCATGGTCGATGATCCCAATCCGACTGCAAATTTTTTCGACTTCATCCATGTAATGCGTGGTGTAAATGATGGTAACCCCGTTTTTGGAAAAATCAGACAACACATCGTAAATCTGGTTTCGGCTTTGAGGATCAATGCCAACAGTAGGCTCATCCATCATCAGTATTTCTGGGCGATGAAGCATGGCAGCAGCGATGTTTATCCTTCGCTTCATCCCCCCCGAAAATGTTTTTATCAACGAATTCCCGCGGTCGGTTAGTTCAAAAATCTTAAGTAATTCTTCAGCACGGTTCCTGGCTTTTATTCCGGTGATTCCATACAACCCTCCCCAGAAAAGCAGGTTTTCTTTGGCAGAAAGCTCATTGTACAGAGCCAGCTCCTGGGGCACAATACCAATGGATTGCTTGCAGTTAAACGGATTTTTCAACAAATCAAAGCCATTGATTTTCACCTCTCCGGCATTTGGTTTTAGCACAGTACTCAAAACATTGATGGTTGTGGTTTTTCCTGCACCATTAGGCCCCAGCAAACCAAAAAACTCCCCCTGTTCAATATCAAGGTCGATATTTCTGATAGCTTCAATTTTCCCGAAGTTTTTGCGAAGACCACTGATCTGGACTATTTTCATAAGCATTTTTGGCAAAGTTATAGATTCAGCAAAATATCTTGAGAAAAGAATTTATGTGAAGGACGAATTTCAATGCATTATCAGTTTTTGGCTTCCAATAAAGTTATTCTGATGATCAAAAAACATTAAATAATAAATTCCTGATTTTACATTTCCAATGAACAGGCGGGCTTCATCTTTACCTGAAACATAAAATATTTTCAATTCCACACCAACCAAGTCGAACAACCGGATCATTTTCACTGAATTTCCATTCCAGTCAACATCCACAAAATGGCTGGCCGGATTCGGATAAATGTTTATCCGGTTCATGACCACAGCCTTATCATCCAGCTTTGTGGCTCCAATCCTGCCATTGATATCATATTGACTGAAAAAAACCCATATTTTTTCAGATGCGCTAAAATCCATATTGGTGTTGCCGTTGCCTGAAAGAAACTGCGACCCCGGCCAGGTGTGCCCCCCGTTGATCACTTTATAATGTTCCACCTCCACTCCATCGGTGCCGCCGGTATAACGATAATGCTCGGCAGTGCAACCATCACCGGGAACAATGTCAGCGACAGGAGTAATGATAGGCTCGTTGTTACATTCGTTAAAATCTGTCCAGTAGTTGAGGGTGTTCGGTATCGATTCCATAAATGAATTCCCGTTGTAGGGAACAACAAAGTCGGCCGTACCATGAATTTCCATTACCGGCAACGGATGCATAGGTGCACAGGATAAAGACTGGTTTACATTCATAGTTCCGGTTACCGATGCAATGGCTGCAAGCCGATTGCTTAATTCGCAGGCCAGGGTATAACTCATAAATCCACCATTTGACATTCCAGTGCAATAAATCCTTTCGGGATCAATATTGTAGTTTTCAGCCAGTGAATCAATCAGAGCTTCGGTAAAACCAATATCATCCACAGTACCACCCCAGTTTGAATTCCAGTAGGGATTGCCTGTACCATCCAAAGTACCCATAGGATGCACTAATAAAAACCCCGCAGAATCAGCAATTGGCCTGAAATCACCGTAATACATTTGCTCAAGAGCATTGCTGGTATAACCGTGAAAATTGAACACCAGCGGTGCTGCAATATCCGGAGCGTACGAATCGGGAACATAAAGAATGAACGAACGTTGCAAATCATCATGAATGATAGTATCATAAATGGTTTGCTGGCAAAATAAATGGGAGGAAACAAAAATGAGAATTATAATGACAATGCTTTTCATAGCGATTACAGTACTTTTTGATTTTGGTTCAAAGATAACAAACACCCCGGAAGTTCGTCAATTTTCTTTTTAATCAAACGATTTTATAATGATGAACCATTTCCCAAATCAGGTTGATTTCTAAAGTTTCTAAATTTTTTACACAGATAAATAATTCATTTATTACTTTGCGGAAAATTTCATCTAATTATATACTTTGAAAAACATGAAAAGAATAGTAGTTATTTTAACAATTGTTGTTTCAACCCTTACCGGATCAACGTTTTTCACCTCATGCTCCACAGTGCCAATCACCGGTAGGCAACAATTCAATATGATTCCTGAATCGCAACTGGTGGCCATGAGCATGACCAGCTACGACCAGTTTCTGAACGAAAATCAAATTTCGGACGACCGCCAAAAAACTGATTTGGTGAAAAGAGTCGGCAATAAAATTGCCCTTGCTGTTGCAGCCTATTTAGAGCAAAACGGACTGAGTAGCCGAATCGAGGGCTACGACTGGGAATTTAACCTTGTGGACGACGACATTCCAAACGCCTGGTGCATGCCCGGCGGAAAGGTTGTGGTTTACACAGGGATTCTGCCATATACTAAAACCGAAACTGGCCTTGCCGTAGTAATGGGGCATGAAATTGCCCATGCCATTGCCCGCCATGGAAATGAACGCATGAGCCAGGCCATGCTCATCGAAACCGGTGGACTGGCTTTGGCAGCCGCCATCGATTCGAAGCCTGAAGAAACAAAAGGCCTGTTCATGATGGCTTATGGCGTTGGAACTTCTGTTGGCCTCAGCTTGCCCTATTCACGTGCCCACGAAACCGAGGCAGATAAACTTGGATTGATTTTTATGGCAATGGCAGGCTACAACCCGCAGGAAGCAGTGGATTTTTGGGGACGAATGGCGCAATCAGGAGGACAAAAACCACCTGAGTTTTTAAGTACTCACCCATCCGATCAAACCAGAATTGCTGACCTGAGAGCCTTTATGCCGGAAGCCTTGAAATATTATAAACAATAATTTTCTTGAAGATATGCAGGAGTTCTATCGTTTAACCAGCAATTTTTAAAAAACAGATTTATTGTAACTTTATGCCTCAAACTTAAAAAAGAGCTTCATTTCTTATTTTTCAACAATCGGCAATAATTATAAAAACGACACAAATTACCGAGGATATTTTTGAAAAGTACTTTCATTCACTTTTAGCAGGAAGTCGTAGAATTTGTAACGACATAGTCTTAAAGGTTCTAAACACAAATACTGAGGTTAAAGATCTGTATGAGCATCTGTTTCAACGCGCTTTGTATCAGGTTGGTGAACTTTGAAAACAGAATAGAATATAGGTTGCAACAGAGCATATTGCCACCGCACTTACCGAAGGTTTCCTGACTTTGGTTTACCCCAAAATTTTTGAAGCTGAATATTCTGGCAAAAAAGCCGTTATTGAATGCGTTCCCAATGAATTTCATCGGATTGGAGCCAAAATGGTTGCTGATACATTTGAATTGAATGGCTGGGATGGCCATTTCATTGGAGCAAATACCCCCACAAAAGAACTGATAAATAAAATTGAAGAAGTTGATCCTGATGTAATTGGACTTTCGTTGAGCACATATTTCAATTTGCCTCAACTCGAGAAAATGCTTTCCGAAATAAGCAAAGAGTTTTCTAAAAAAAATATTTGGGTTGGAGGACAAGCTTTCAGATGGGGAGGAAATGAAGCTATCAACAAATTTCAAAACACCCGGCTAATTGATAGTCTGTATAAACTCGAACAAATGTTACAAAACTAAAGTTATGGCGAAGGATAAAATTTTTCAAAAAAATCTAATTGAAAAATCTGCAATAATTTATTTGGAAACTGATAAGCAATGGAACAAGTGCTGAACAATCTGATATCTAACGCCATTAAATTTTCAAACCCCGGGTCTAAAATCAGAGTCATAGCTTTCAGGTCAAATGGAGAAATTACCATTGGGATAAAAGATGAGGGTCAGGGCATGACTGAAGAAGACATCAAAAAACTATTTACACCATTTTCAAAACTATCATCAAAAACTACCGCAGGTGAAAAAAGTACCGGATTGGGTTTATCGATAACAAAAAAAATAATCATAGGTCATGGCGGAAAAATTTGGGTTGAAAGCACTGTTGGTGTAGGTACAACTTTTTATTTTTCATTGCCCATTGGATTCCTTCACCTATAGATAAATACCCACAAATAAATTCACTTCAATCAATGAAGTTTTAACCTAAATTCATCGAATTCACCCATCTTCATAAATCAGTTTACCAGGGTATCTGGCAATGACTCAAAAGATATTTTAACTTTGCTACATGATGAACAAAACAGACAAATCAACCCAAAAGTGGTCATTAACCGGAAAGACCGCCTTAATTACCGGCGCAACAAAAGGAATTGGAAGAGCCATAGCCGAGGAGTTTGTTAGCCTTGGCGCTTCAGTTTATCTTGTCGGAAGAAACCCGTTGAACCTTCATGAAGTAATAAATCAACTCGGCAACAATAGCGACCTGGTAGATGGCATGGTTGCTGATTTATCTCTGCCCCAAGAGCGAAAAGCTGCAGTAAACAAAATCATGGATAAATGGGGAGAACTTAACATTTTGGTTAACAATGTAGGAACAAACATCCGTAAAAAAACAATCGACTACACTGATGAAGAAATTGAATTCCTGTTTCAAACCAATTTAAAATCTGCCTACGATCTTTCAAGAAATTGCTATCCACTGCTGGCGAAGTCCGGAAATGCAAGTATCATCAATATTTCGTCGGTTGCCGGCATCACCAGCCTTAAAACCGGATCGGTTTATGGAATGACCAAAGCGGCTATGATTCAAATGACAAAAAACCTGGCCTGCGAGTGGGGAGCTGAAAATATCCGCATTAATGCCATAGCACCCTGGTACATCGAAACCCCATTAGCCCTTCAGGTATTGAAAGACCTTGATTATCTTAAATCAGTTTTGGACAGGACTCCCATGAAAAGAATTGGATTAGTTGAAGAGGTAGCCAGTGTAGCTGCTTTCCTGGCCATGCCTGCATCTTCGTATATCACAGGGCAAACACTTGCCGTTGATGGCGGATTTTCTATTTATGGATTTTAACACTTGGACATGATTAACTGAACAACCGCAAATCAAATTCAAAAGCTTTAATTTCTACAATCTTCACATGATGAAAATCCGGATGCAAAGGATTGATCAAAATATTGAATTCGCCATCCACAACTACCGAAGGCACCTTCATTACCATTTCCGATAACGATTTCAACCAAAAGTTCCCAATCTTTTGAGTTGAAGACGGAAATGGATATTGCCTCCAATTTTCAGGAAGCTGATTTTGGTCAAATTCAAATATCCCAAAATGTTCGGTAAACTCGATGGTGACAATTTTGTAATTCCTCGGTAAAAGACCAAAAGGCAAATGAACAGCAAGCTCCATCGCAGCCAAAGCCCTTGAAGCACTTGAATATAAAACCGGCAGCCCTTTACTGTTCCACCTTCCACCGGCTTTCTCCGCTCCTCGACCCGATAAATCTGAAACGTATTCAGCCTTTGCAATCCTGTATGAAATCATGAAATAATGCCCTGCTCAATTCTGATGATTTCATCTTTAATAAGATGAATGCCAAAAGTACTGTCGAGAAGCGCCTTGGGCTTACTTCCACCCAAGGCAGTATTATCACTATTCATCCATTCATTAAAAATGGCCTTACTCCCAAAAACCGCAGCTCCATTTTGATAAAGAAGTGTGATTTCAAGGATTTTCTCGGAATAGGGAGCATCAAATGACTTTTTTTCCTTTTTGTAGCGTTGCATGGTTCTATCAGATAAATGAAGAAATTTCGACCATTCTGTAAATTTAATAGGAAGATATTTTAATACATCAGTAAAAAAATCAAAACTTAAACCTTGCCGGGTTGACAATATCAGTGATACTGCTTCCTCATTTACGATCCAATCTGTTTCATCTTGAGGTATAGGATACATATTTATAATTTTAAAAAAACAAATTTACGTCTTTTATTTGTCATTTTGCATATTTTTTTCGCCATTTTACACAATTATTTTCCAAATTCTTTTTATTACATTGGTATTCTGTAATTTAACTAATTGCTATTCCAAAGCAAAGATGTAACTCTCTTCGATCAGTAATTTAATCACTATTTTAATTCGCGAAAGTGAAAAATATTTTTACCTTTGCGCCCACTTTTTAAAATTTATCATTTATTAATTTTAACTAATACAAATTCAAGATGTTAAATCAGTATGAAACCGTTTTCATTTTAACTCCCGTTTTGTCTGAGGATCAGATGAAGGAAACGGTAAAGAAGTATCAGGACTTTCTGAGACAAAATGGCGCTGAAATAGTGCACGAAGAAAATTGGGGTATGCGCAAGCTTGCCTATCCAATTCAAAAAAAATCAACAGGCTTTTATCATTTATATGAATACACAGCCGAAGGCGACTCGATTGCAAATATTGAACTCGCGCTAAAACGTGACGAACGCGTTATGCGTTTTCTCACCGTTAAGCTTGATAAGCACGCTGTTGCTTACAACGAGAAAAAAAGGGCAAAGGTAAAAGCATCCGAAACCCGTGAAGAAAATTAATGTTTGACAATTTAAAAATCGCAAAAAATGGCACAACAAAATTCAGATATTAAATACCTCACTCCGATAGCAGTTGACGTAAAAAAGAAAAAGTATTGCCGCTTCAAAAAAGCAGGCATCAAATACATCGACTATAAAGACGCCGACTTCCTGATGAAATTCGTTAACGAGCAAGGCAAAATCCTGCCACGAAGAATTACAGGAACTTCAACAAAATATCAAAAAAAGGTAGCTCAGGCCATCAAAAGAGCCAGGCACATTTCATTATTACCTTACGTTGCTGACTTACTAAAATAGGAGGATTTATCATGGAAATAATTTTAAAGCAAGATATTGCAAATCTCGGATACGAGAATGAAATCGTGACTGTTAAACCCGGCTACGCCAGAAATTTCCTTATACCAAAAGGAATGGCAATGATAGCCAGCGAAACCAATAAGAAAATTATTGCTGAAGTTCAACGTCAGAAATCTTTTAAAGAAACCAAACTGCGCGATGAAGCTACAACAACAGCTAAACTGTTAGAGAAATTAAATTTGACAATCGGTGCAAAAGTTGGAACTTCAGGAAAAATTTTCGGCTCAGTAAATGCCATCCAGATTTCTGATGCATTGAAAGAGAAGAACTTCGAAATTGATAGAAAGAAAATTGATGTAGATGGTGATGCAATCAAAGAAATTGGCGATTATGTTGCCAAAGTTCATTTGTACAAAGACATCAAAGCATCTGTAAAATTCGAAGTAGTTGCCGAATAAATAATTAAAACCCATAACAAAAAGCCGCACGATTCGTAATCATGCGGCTTTTTTTATCTTAGCTGCAACCCCCTGTACATGCATTGCTATTCAAAATCAGGAAAAATATAAGTTCTGTCATCCAAAAGCAAAAGCAAGTAAGCATTTCCTGGCTGCAAACCCTGAAGCGTAAAAATACCCATCTCAGGCCAGTAGGTGTTCACTCCTGCTATTTCTTTTATCAAAACCAAACTACCGTTTAAATCATAAGCAAGCTCATCTGCCATCAAAGGCTTGTTGCATAAAACCGGGAAATAATTCCAACCAGCCAAAAAATTAAGGGTACGTGCAGATTCAATACCTCCGTCAATAGCCAAAATAGAAGCCTGGCTCATTTTTATTATGTAAGCACCGGTACTATTCCAAGTATTTAGTGTATTAATATTTTCGGCAGGCCAGTACATTCCTTCTTCACCAATAATAATTACAAGCTGTTCCATGACTCCTGCAAAAATATTTTCGAAAAATGGATCGACAGGATTTACAAAAAGCGAAACACCACCCCAACCATCATCCAAAGAAAGCTCCTGATTACAAATACATTTTATTGATGCTTTCCACCCCGATAAATTCACACTGTAATCAGAATGGAATTTAACTGTTAACACACCATCGGAATTTGTGGCAATAATACTTCCCGGAGAATCATCTCCACACCAAGTACCAAGTATTGGATCCAAAACTGATGCCCCATCGTAAACCCTGAACCAATCGTAATTACAGGAAGAATTACTTTCGATATGAAATTCAAGAAACTCGATCATGATTTTACTTTCGTTAAAGGCAGGATAAATGGACATGGTAAAATCTTCGTCATCCTGATAGTTGCCACTTTCGCCGCCGGTATCATAAAACAAGCCATTTGCTACTGTGATATTTTGGTTTGAAATTAAGTATTCAGCACTCACCTGTATGTAGTTTTTTTTGACCAATGTGGACTGTTCCCCCTTTGAATTAGTCACCGTTAGTGAAACATTATAACTACCGGGAATCTCATAAAAAACATTCGCAGGATACTGAACAACTGAAAAATCGGGTGTTGCACCCGGAAACTGCCATGACCATGAAACCGGTGCTCCTGTAGATTGATCACTGAAATCGATGAAACTATTGGCGGAAACTGAGGTGCTATTGGCCGAGAATTCAGCGTGGAGCTCCCCGGCGCTTAACCCGACATCCAGATTTACATTATTATATCTTGAAACTTCCACCCCGGAGATAGTTACAGGCTCATATCCATCGGCCGAAAAGGTAAGATTGTATGTACCAGCTTCCAGCAAACGCTGATAAAAACCGTTTTCTTCATCAGAGATGATATACGAATTATCAAAATCATGTCCGTCGATAAACACTGTTGCAACAAGTGGTTCGCCTGTTTCCAGAACAGTAACTTTACCTGAGATACCGTAATTAACCTGTCGTATGTAATTAATCAGTGAACGATAATTATAATTCCAATGCACATCGAGCAATGTGGTTTGCAGTTTTTTTGTATTTGACAATTCCATCGTTACCTCTCTACAGTGATGAAAATAATTCATATAATCCTGCCTGCCACCATTCACTGTGTACCAGGCGTATCCGTTGGTAATCCCGTTTACGAAACCATCCAAATAAGTTGTAGGCGCATAAACATGCACAGTGTCGGCATATTCACGGCTAACAAATTGCCACCACGAATCATCTGCTGCAAGTCGTGACCAGGTATCCCAGGGATAGTTGATCACTTCAGCACCACCATGAGTATTGGCCGACATAACAAAATTATTTTCCTCGGCAAGCTGCATAAATAATAATGTTTCGGGCTGCCAGTCATTACCATCGGGATGCGGCCCGTTTTCAGGATCCGGATAATTGCGGTTGAGGTCGATGTTATTTGCATTGTATCGGGTTGAACCCCAAACTGTGTTGTTTCCTCCGGCAAAGGTTCCATCGGGGTTTGCCAGTGGATTTATCCATATTTCAGTACTGTTTACCAGGTTGGCAATTTCCGGATTAGTGTAATAATTATTCAATAAATAATCAGCGAGCCGCAGCAATAAAATATAACCCAGCAACTCGTCACCATGAATGGTTCCGGTGTAAAGAAATTGAGGTTCAGCCTCGCGATGATCAACACTATCAGATATTTTAATCATCATCAGTTCTCTTCCCTCGGTGCTTTGGCCTATGCTAAAAACCTGACAAATATCAGGAAAATCAAGTGCAAACTGATTCACCATTGCAAGATAAGCCTCGTAAGTTGGGTAAACATCCCAGGAGTTTATTTCTCTTACTTCATCAACATCAAGCATTTTGGGTCTTTCACCGGTTTCGGAAGGTTTTGGCAGGATAGTCCACGACAAACCCAATGCTAAAAAGCTTTGGAATTCTGCTTTGTTTGCATAAGCATATATTGTGCTTTCATAGAAATTGTCGATGGAAATCAAGTGCGACAGCTTCGGAATAATCGCGGGATCATCAATAGAAATGCTAAAATACATTTCTCCGGAATTCTCAAAGTATGATTTATAATCTGATTGCTGTGCAATAATTTCATTTGCAGGTAAAAAACCGGAAATAATAAAAAAGACAAGGATGTAGAATCTCATTACGATCGATTTTAAAAAACCAAAAGTAACCAAACCCTGTTCAATTTCATATAAAATTCAATAGAAAAATATTGGAAAAACGATAAATTTTATAAGATATAATTCATACATTGCAGCATTTTAGCCAAAAGACCCCCGCATAACTCCACCATCAACGCTTATGGTTTGCCCGGAAACATAGCCGGATTGTGGTGACAGCAGCCATGCTGCAAGCGAAGCAAAATCGTCAGGTGACCCCATCCTGCCCACAGGAATATTATTTTCAAGATTCTGTTGTACCTCTGCGTAAGACAACCCTGAAATTTCACTTTTCTTTGTCAAAACCCGCTTCACAGCTTCAGTTTGATGATAGCCGGGAGCCAGGATATTAACTGTAATTCCATCGCGTCCCACCTCATTGGAAAGGGTTTTGGCAAAACCCACAAGCGCCATGCGAAGTGAATTGCTGAGTACAAGATTTTCGATGGGTTGTTTCACCGATACACTTTCAACAAAAAGGAGGCGGCCATATTTTTGTTCCCTTAATTTTGGAATCAATTTCAGCACGAGGTCAATTTTCCACCTTACCAAAGTAAACCACGCCAAATCCCAGTCCTCCAGAGTAGTTTCAAGGGCTGATTTGGCCGGAGGCCCGCCTGCATTGATCAGCACCCCGTCGAGTTTTCGGCTTCCCACAAAATTTACAATTTCATCAATTATTTCACTATCGGTAATATCGCCATTTATGGCTTCAATCTGATTGGGAAACTGTGATTTAAAATGTTGGAGATTTTCGATATTTCGGGCAACCGCAATTATCACAGCCCCTTCGGCAATCAATGCCCTGGCTACGGCATTTCCAAATCCGGCTGTTGCGCCACCAATCAAAAATAATCGTGATTTCAGATTTAAATCCATAGATTTTCAATTTTTACATTTTAGCTTAAACAAAGCAGGCTATGATCAGGTTCAAAAAACCACACAACGAATCATGATGCAAAACTGGAAAAATATTTGACCATTTAAATTCCGGTGGTATTCAAATTCCCGAGACTAATTGTAAAAACTTTGGTTTGATCAGGATCATCATCGTTGATCAGCTTAAGGGCAACCTGCAAATGCAAAAGGTAAATATTGAGCTCTGTAGATTTTGACTGGATAAAACCAATTTTTAAAATATCAGAATTAATAATGCCATAGGTTCGTTTTTCGATGATTCCAAATATTTCATCAGGATAATCATCAAGAATAGTGCAATCGTAGCCATTTAAAAATTCTTCGATGTTTGAAATTTCAGACATGGTGATAACCTGCAAATTCTCGATACCCCCGATGTTTACCAAAAACCACTTATTCACATTTTGATCAAAAAGACAGCGGTTCAGATTATCACGCTGAAGAATGCGGGCACAATTGATGATTGCACGCCCAAAAAAGTTATCACCAAACTTGTAAATATTGTCATAGGTAATGGCATATCTCATATTGATACTGCCAATAATCCGGCGCAATTTGGGATAAAAGTGGAAAGCATTGTAAACCCTAAGTACTATGGCAAAATTTATTGCAAAAAGAAGCGAATGAAGCGGGGTGTCAAAAATAAAGAACCCCCCATCGCCTGTGCTGATGAAGTGATCCTTAATACGTTGTTTGTTGTACTTCTGAAAAATATACCGATGATTTACAAAACACTGCTCAATGGCAGTTTCCATAAATCTGCTAAAAAGGAAAGGGATGAGTGATTGTTCCAGGACACCATATCCGGTACTATATTGATAAATATCTATTCCTAAAACCGATTTTGGAGGAATATTGTCGTAATCTACATAAGCCTTTAATTCATCGAAAAGATCCTCATCGTCCGGAATAATGTTGGTTTTTCTGAAAATGACCCGATGATCTTTCTCCAGCAAAAATCTGTTGATTTCATCGAAGTTCAACTCCTTGATTGGTAAACTCATTGTTAAATTTTTATTTTCTCAAAAAAAACGAGGCAAAAATACTTCTTTTCAGGCGATGAATCCGGGGTGTGTATGTCATTTTCATACATTTCACGATTCTAAGTTCGCGGGTTCCCTTTTTTCCTGAATTTAAATGGTTTACGCCCCGGCTTGCCCTGAGTTCTCCCTTTATCTTCGTAGGAAGGGCCTTCTCCCAAATCTGCTGGCAAGGATATCTTTCTTACCTCCGACCCGATAAACTTTTCGATTCGTTTAAAACTTCCGATTTCCTTTTGGTTGATAAAGGTTAGTGCCACACCTGTTTTTTCGGCTCTGGCAGTTCTGCCCACACGATGCACATAGTCCTCAGCATCATGAGGAACATTATAATTTATCACCAGGCTGATGTTGTCGATATCTATGCCTCTCGACACGATATCTGTGGCAACAAGTATTTGAGTTTTCCTGTTTTTAAAATCCTGCAGTACATTATTTCGTTCACTTTGGTCAAGGTCGGAGTGGATAGCTTTTACGTTGAATTTCATTCGTTTTAAGTCGTGTTCCAATTCTTTAACACTGCTTTTCGTAGCAGAAAAAATCAATACGGATTTCAGGTCATCTTTACCCTGGATGAGTTGCCTGATAAGGTTATTTTTCTGATTATCATAAACAAGATAAGCACCTTGTAAAACATTTTCGGCAGGCTTCGAAACCGCAAGATTAATTTCGATGGGATTGTGCATCACTTTACGTGCAAGTTTCCTGATCTCCTCGGGCATGGTGGCCGAAAACATAAGCGTTTGTCTGTTTTCAGGCAAAAAACTTATAATTCGCTGTATGTCAGCCAAAAACCCCATATCAAGCATCCTATCGGCCTCGTCAAGGATAAGAGTTTCCAGTTTATCAAGTTTTACATAACCCATATTGAGGTGCGACATTAAACGACCCGGAGTGGCAACGATAACATCAGCGCCTTCCCTGATTGCTTTTCTTTCCTGATCGAAGGCGGTGCCTGTACCTCCACCATAGACGGCCACAGAACTTACACCTGCAAAGTAAGAAAATCCTTCCAGTTGCTGATCGATTTGAATGGCCAGTTCACGTGTGGGTGAAATGATCAGGGCATTTATCCTGTTGTGATTCCCACCTTTCGAAATTACATTGTGAAGGAGCGGTAAAACATAAGCAGCCGTTTTCCCGGTGCCTGTTTGCGCACAGGCAATTACGTCTTTTTTATCCATGATGGGCGGTATAGCCTGTTCCTGAACAGGTGTAGGATTATCGTAGCCTACAGCATCAATTCCATCCATTACCTCATCACAAAAATTAAAATCTTTAAATTTCAATCTGTTAGTTTTTAAATTTGTTAAATATAAACAATCAAGTTAGCGCCTGGTTTTAAAACCCTACAATCCACGCTGCCATTCCTGCCTTAATCCTGCCAATCCGGGTGCTTCAATTGCAGCTTCCAGGTTCCGTATCATGCCCTTTTTATCCCGGTTTAAAATCCCTTTCAACACCAAATAATTGGAAGCATGATCACTTCTGAAAACGGTTTCTGTTAAATCAAGATTTTGCAAAAATACTTTTTGTTCTGCCAATAAGTCTAAAATATTCATTTCCAAAAAATCACCTTTGAATTTCGATTTAAAATGATCTACTCCGAATGGAAAACTTAAAACCAATGTTGAAAGGAATTCGGGCTGAATAACATTGATCACTTTCGCTGAGTTTTCAGCATGTTGAGAGGAGTATTTTTTTCCGCCAAGCCCGTTAATGATCATTACTGAAATTTTAATACCTGCCTCTTTTGCTTTAATCATCGATTGGATGGTTGACTCTCCTGTTTCTCCTTTATTGACCAATTCAAGCAAAGCATCATCTCCCGATTCGATGCCTGTATAAATTAATTTCAATCCGGCATTTTGCAATTTTATTAGATATTCAACAGATTTATTTACTAAATCTTTGGGAATGGCATAGGCAGATATTCTTGTAATTTTTGGAAATACCTCATTCAAATAGTTGAGTATGACCAATAATTTATCAACAGGCAACACCATGGCATTCCCATCGGCCAAAAAGATTCTTCTTGTATTAGGAAAATATTTTGCAGCCGTATCGATTTCAGCCATCACTATTTCAAGGGGTTTTACCCCGAATTTTTTGGATGTGTACATCTCACAAAATGCGCATTTATTCCAGGAGCAACCAGTTGTAAGTTGCAAAATTAACGACAGGCTCTCGCTGGGCGGTCTGAAAACGGGCTGATCGTAATAAATTGGATTATAGAACATTTTTGAAACGAATCAATTTGCAAAGTAAATCAAATCTATCCATAAGGATTAATGCTCGAAGGGATGGTCTTTTTCAAAATCCGGACGATAGTTTTCACTGCTTTCCAAATCCTGAATAAATCCTTTGCGAAATCCAAGTTTATGAAATTCATCAATGACTTTAAAATACTCCTCCCTGAATAAGTTCCTGTTCAATGGGGGCAGATCAATGACCTGAAAAGTTGGATGATATTGCGACATTAAAGAAATGGAAAGGGATGTTGATATTTCATTGGCAATAAATCGCAAAACCTCCAGGCTGTTATCAATATAACCAGGCAAAATCAGGTGCCTGATAATAATTCCTCTTTCTGCCACTTCATCATGGTCAGTAAATAATGAGCTTCCTTTTTGCCTGTACATTTCTTTCAGAGCGGCTTTTAACACTCCCGGATAATCTGAAGCATCCGAATACTTGCGGCTCAGGGTTTCATCAAGATATTTTGCATCGGGCAGGTAAACATCCACCAGGTGTTCGATGTCCTGCAGGGTTTCCACTGTGTCATAACCATTTGTGTTGTAAATAATAGCAGGATAATACCCTAAATCGTGCAAGGCATGAATAATAATTTTCATTTGAGGAACAAAATGTGTCGGGGAAACAAAACCCAAACCTTTACAGCCCGCATCAAGACATCGAATGATTTCAGCCAAAACATCCTGCAATTTCCGGTTTTTGGCTGCCCGAGGATTGCTGTTATCACTGATTTGGTGATTTTGACAATAAGCGCATTGCAGATTACAATGGCCAAAAAAAACATTACAAATTCCTTTTGGTCCGCTTATCGAAGGCTCCTCACCCCGGTGAATACAAATCGATGAAATGTAGAATGATGTATCGCTTTTGCAATAACCAAGTTTGCCGGAAAAACGATCGGCACCACATTTACGGGGGCATATTCTGCACTTCCTGAGCTGTTCCAGATAATGATCATAATCATCAGGAATAAGTTCTTTTAAAGTAATTGTTTTATCTTTGACCATTTTACAAATTCATTACAAAAGAATTGCAATATTAAAATACTTATTCAACTATTCTTCAATTTGTCAGGTTTTTCATCTATGAGAAAACTTATCCTTACTTTCCTATTTCTGGCAATTAACATATTAAGCGGAAGTCTTGCAGCACAGGAAAATGATTGGGAATTTGTGAAAAACGAGGAAGGCATCAAGGTATTTCGAAAAAAAACCGAAGACTCCCCCATAAAGGCCATCAAAGTTACCAACGAAATGGAAACTACATTATCAGCTTTAATCGCGCTAATGAAAGATGTTAAAAACCATAAAAACTGGACTTATGCCAACAAAAATGCAAAAATACTTGAAAAACACAACGAATTTTCATGGATGTTTTATGGCTATTCCGATGCACCCTGGCCTGTTCTCGACAGGGATATGGTCATACATTCAACGCTTACACAAGATTCTGTCACAAGGGTAATTAAAAATGAAGGAAACTGTATTCCCGATTTTATTCCGAAAAATGAGGGAGTCGTTCGAATTCCAGCCTGTCATTCACTTTGGACGTTAACACCGGTTGGCAATGGAAAAATTTTGGTGAGCCTCGAAATTCAAATCGATCTGGGCGGAACAATTCCTGGCTGGCTAATAAATATGGTTAGCGCCAAAGGACCATTTCAAACTATTAAAAATATGGAGGAACAGGTCAATAAACCTTGTTATAAAAACGCAAAAATAAGTTACATAATAAATTAGTATTCACCAATTATTGACCATCCGTATAAATTTTTGTCCCCCTCATTTTCCACATTCCAAATCCTGTTTAAGCTACTTTACTTCAGCGTTTAAAGGTGAATCTTCCTGACCATTGCTCTTGTAATTTCATACATATTTAAATCGTTGAATATTAATAAGAAGTCTTTCATTTTTAAATATTTTGTCTATTTTTGCACCCCATTTTACAAATGTTGGTTTTAGCGCCTAAGAATCACACACTTGTAAACAAATAATTTAATTGTTAACCCGGATGAAAAGGCGACATCCAAAACGATTATTTTTAATGTCGAACGAAAACGAAAAATTAGATCAGGAGCCTCTCGAGGAAAAACCTGCGGTAAACGAAGAAAAACAGGAAGAATCCACCGCCGTTGAAGCAGGCGCAGATGCAACTGAACAACCTGCGGCTGACGTAGTGGCTGAAACTGAACCTGAGGCTGAACCCATTGCGGAAGTTGAACCTGAGGCCGAAACCACTCCCGAACCAATGGCTGAAGAGGTAAAAGAACCTGAAGTAAAAGTTGAAGAAACACCAAAAGCAGAACCCAAAACAGCTATGCCACAAACGCTTGTTCCCGATGAATTCGACTGGGACACTGTAGGGAAAAAAGAAGATTTTTACACTGCCACAGAACGCAACAGGCTGGAAGACCTTTACAACCAAACCTTTAATTCGGTTGCCGAACACGAAGTTGTGATTGGCACTATTGCCGGATTGAACGACCGTGAAGCTGTTGTGAATATCAATTTTAAATCTGATGGTGTAATTCCAAAAGCTGAAATTAGGTACAATCCTAATTTTAAAATTGGGGATGAAATTGAAGTATATGTTGAAAGTCAGGAAGACAATACAGGACAATTAATCCTTTCACATAAAAAAGCAAGAATACTCAAATCATGGGAACGTGTCAACCTGTCATTTGAAAATGATGAAATCATCAATGGTTATGTTAAAAGCCGTACTAAAGGCGGTTTAATTGTGGATGTATTCGGGATTGAGGCCTTCCTCCCCGGATCGCAAATTGATGTAAAACCAATTCGCGACTATGACATTTATGTTGATAAAGTAATGGAATTTAAGGTTGTGAAAATCAACCATGAATACAAAAATGTTGTAGTTTCTCACAAAGCCCTAATAGAACGCGAGCTCGAACAACAAAAAGCTGAGATCATAGCAAAACTCGAAAAAGGACAGGTACTTGAGGGAACGGTTAAAAACATCACATCGTATGGTGTATTTGTTGACCTCGGCGGTGTTGATGGTCTGATCCACATCACCGACCTATCATGGGGTCGCATCAACCACCCTGAAGAAATTGTTGAACTCGACCAGAAAATTAAAGTTGTCATCCTCGATTTTGATGAAAACAAAAAACGTATCGCACTTGGACTCAAGCAACTCACACCTCATCCATGGGATGCCCTCGACCAAAACCTGAAAGTAGGTGATAAAGTTAAAGGTAAAGTTGTTGTTATTGCTGATTACGGTGCATTTATCGAAATTGCAGCAGGCGTTGAAGGCCTCATTCATGTATCAGAAATGTCATGGTCGCAGCATTTGCGCACTGCCCAGGATTTCCTCAAAGTTGGTGATGAAATTGAAGCCGTTGTGCTCACCCTCGATCGTGAAGAACGCAAAATGTCGTTGGGCATGAAGCAACTGATTCCTGATCCATGGGAAAATATAAAAACCAAATATCCGGTAAGTTCCAAACATTCAGCTACCGTGCGTAATTTCACCAACTTCGGTATTTTTGTTGAACTTGAAGAAGGTGTTGACGGATTGATACACATCTCAGACCTTTCATGGTCGAAAAAAATCAAGCACCCGGCCGAATTTACAAAAATCAATGACCCAATTGACGTAATCGTTTTGGATGTTGATGAGGAAAATCGCCGTTTGAGCCTTGGACACAAGCAACTCGAAGAAAATCCCTGGGATGTTTTCGAAACCGTATTCACCGTAGGTTCAATTCACAAAGGAACAATTGCTACTACCAGCGATAAGGGCATGGTTGTTACACTTCCTTATGGTGTTGAAGGCTTTGCCCCAACCCGCCATCTCCAGAAGGAAAATGGTGCCATGGCCAAAATCGATGAAACCCTCGATTTCAAAGTCATCGAATTTTCGAAAGAAAACAAGAAGATCATCCTTTCTCATTCACGCGTTTTCCAGGATGTACAATATGCCGAGAAAGCCAAGGAAGATAAAGAGCAAAAAGATCAGGCACTTTCAGCACAGCAAGCCGTTAAAAAAATCAAGGATAACCTTGAAAAAACAACACTTGGTGATATCGGAGGTTTGGCTCAATTGAAAACCGAAATGGAAGCCGAAGCCCGTGAAAAGCTTGAAACTTATGCAAAAAAGCAGGAAGAAAAAAAAGAAGTAAAGCAAAAAGCTGATGCCAGGAAAAAAGCAAATACCGAAGCTGAAGCTACTGAAGATGATGTGACAGAAGAAACAGAAACTGTGGAAGAAGAAGTTGAGGAAACTGCTGGTGAGGAAATTCTTTTTGAGGAAGAAGCTACCGCTGAAGAAGAAACTACCACTGAGGATGAAACTACTGCTGAAGATAAAATTGAAGCAACAGAAGAAGATACAGTGGAAGAAGTTGTAGAGGAAATTGTGGAAGAAGTGGAGGAAAAACCCGCCGACTCCGAGGAAACTTCTGAAGAAGAACCTGCCAAAGATAAATAATCTTGCACATAGAATAAGAAATGGATTAAGCGATAAACCCGTTTCTTTGAACAATCGTAAAAGGCTGTTTTGTTTCATCACAAAACAGCCTTTTTTAGTTATCGCACTGTTCCACAAACACTATCTTTGCAGCACTAAGCAGATCAAAATGGCATTTTCAATTACAATTTTAGGCAGCAGTGCTGCAATACCTACTTCGAGCCGAAACCCATCGGCTATTGTGGTAAATATGGATTATTCTTATTTTTTGATGGATTGTGGGGAGGGGACACAAATTCAGCTTCGCAGATCGAAACTTAAGATGCAAAAAATTCATCATATTTTTATCAGCCATTTGCATGGTGACCACTATTTTGGACTTGTGGGGCTTATTTCAACCCTCAACCTTTTGGGCAGAAAAGATGAGTTGAATGTTTACGGACCACATGACCTGGAGAAAATTATTCAAATTCAACTGGAGGCTTCACAATCAAACCTTGGCTACCCCATTGTTTTTCATATAACAAACCCCAACGAAGCAGAGATCATTTATGAAACTGACGAACATTACGTTAAATCATTCCCACTTGATCACAGCATCGAAACAACCGGCTTTTTATTCTCCGAAAAGCAAAAACCCAGAAGAATAAAAAAAGCATTTTTGTATTATGACTTTGATGTACCTGTTGAGGACATTTTAAAAATTAAGGCAGGAGCAGATTTTGTAACGGATGCAGGGAAGCTATATAAAAATATTGATATTACGGAAAACCCGCCACAAGCCTTATCATTTGCATATTGCTCCGATACGAAATTTTACGAGCCCGTTGTGGAATACATAAAAAACGCAAATGTGCTTTACCACGAGGCCACATTCATGGAGGATATGAGAAATGTTGCAGATGAAAAGTTCCACTCAACTGCCCTGGGGGCAGCTTTAATTGCTAAAAAAGCACAGGTAGGCAGACTGATTTTGGGACACTTTTCGGCACGCTACAAAAATTTAGACAATCTCCTGGAAGAGGCAAAAAGCACCTTTCCTGATACTGAACTTGCTGCTGACGGGGTAACCATAAAGCTTGATGCAAACGAAAAAACCCGGCTATAATACCGGGTTTGAACACAAACATTATGAAAAACAAAAATTATACTCTCTTTTCCTTGATACGGGCTTTCTTACCGCGCAATCCTCTCAGGTAGAATATCCTTGCCCTGCGCACAACCCCGCGTTTGTTAACCACTATATTATCGATAAATGGAGATGAAACAGGGAAAATTCTTTCAACGCCAATGTTGTTCGAAATCTTCCTAACCGTGAACGTTGCAGAAGGGCCATGTCCTTTGCGCTGAAGCACAACACCTGTGTACTTTTGTAACCGTTCCTTTGTACCTTCCTTAATCTTGTAAGTAATGGTAATGGTGTCACCGGCTTTAAAATCCGGCATTTCTGCTATCTCTACCTGGCTTTCTACCAAAGATATTAAATCTTTCTTGCTCATTGTTTTAGCTTTTAAATTCTCAAAAAGGAGTGCAAAAGTACACAAATATTTTATTTATCAAATGATAGCTTACTATTTTTTATTAAAATTGTTAACATTCCTCACTTTATTGGGCTGTAATATCCCTAAGCCTAATTATTTTACTTCACACATGCTTTTGATTATAATTTCCGCAGGTACAAATCATGATTTTAAAGTAGGTCACTTTTTCAGGAATTCCAGATTTCCCACGAACGCTCAGCCTGCAATTCAAGCATCATTTCCCCATTTTGTGTGGAAGCACCATTTATCATCCCCATTTCCAAAAACTTTGTTGTGGCAGGATTATAAATCAGGTCGAATAAATGATGTGAAGTGGTTAAAAATTCGTAGGGAATTTCCGGATATCGGTTCACCTCAGGAAACATCCCGAGAGGAGTTGTATTTATTATGAGCTTGTGTTTTAGAATTAAAGCTTTGCTAAGCTCAGCATAAGAAATTTCGTTCGTTTTTTCAGGCACCCTGGAAACTGAAATATAGGGAAGTTGTTGTTGTTTTAAAACGTAGGTCACAGCCAGGGCAGAGCCACCGGTACCCAACACAAGTGCTCCGGGTTTATTTCGCAACCCATTGCATGCATGAGCAAACCCAAAGGCATCTGTATTATAACCCTTGAGTTTCAATTTCCGGTTAATTCTACTTATCCTGATGGTGTTTACGGCTCCGATCTTTTCGGCGATTGGATCGATTTCATCCAAAAAACCAATGATTTCCTTTTTGTATGGGATGGTTACGTTGAGCCCTTCAATTTCGGGATGCTCATTTAAGAGTGAAAAAATCATAGCGACATTCGGCAGGGGGAATAAGCGGTAGATATGACCTGTTAAATTTTCACGAGTGAATTTCTCATTGAAAAAGCCAGGAGAAAAAGAATGTCCAAGAGGATTCCCGATGAGTCCGAACACCCTCATTTGCTTTCCTTAACTACTGCAAGCCGTTCGATTACAAAAATTATGATAAAACCGATTATAGCAAGGCCGATGGCCGAATAAAGATGTGCATCTCCCTCGTAGTTAAAAGGCATTACATTTTCCTGAATAAGTGGTTTAATTTCGCCATGCCGGTCAGTAAATGTTTCGATGGTTTTTTTCCATGGCCATACTTTGTTTAAAGATCCAACCATAAATCCGGCCAATAAAGCAATGGTTTGGTTGTGGAATTTTTTGAGAAGCCAGGACAAAACATTTGAAAAACTGATTATGCCAAGGCCAGCGCCAGCGAGAAAAACAGCCATTACTGCAATTTTAAGCTCTGAGATGGCTGTAATTATAAATTCATATTTTCCGAGGAGCAACAAGATAAAACTCCCCGAAATTCCGGGTAAAATCATGGCGCAAATGGCTATTGCTCCTGAAATAAAAATGAACCAATAGGCTTCGGTGGTTTCAGCGGGAGTAATTTCGGTAATAATATAGGCCACCACAATGCCTGCAGCCAAAGAAATTACAGTTGAAATATTCCAGATTTTTATCTGCTTTGCCACATAAATTGCAGATGCCACTATTAATCCAAAAAAAAACGACCAGATAAGTTCAGGATATTTTTCAAGAATATATTGAAGGAGTTTTGCCAGGGAAAAAACACTGATGCCTATTCCGGATACCAGGGCAAGCAAAAAGTATAAATTAACAGCTTTTGTGAAAGCCATAATTTTACCCGTAAATAGTAATTTAAGACTTTTGTAATTGATTGATTGAATTGAATTGATCAACTCTTCATAAATTCCGGTAATAAAAGCAATTGTTCCGCCGCTGACACCCGGAACAACATCTGCAGCTCCCATGGCCATTCCCTTTATGGTGAGTATCAAATATTTCTTCATGTTGTATATTTTATTTCTGCTAAAACTTTGTTGAGGCCTGATTTGTAATTATTACGGGGTTCTAATCAGGCAGGATAACAAGTGAATTTATCCGATTAAGATTCCTTTTTATAGGTATCGATTAAATTGATGAATTGAATATTCGCTTCAAGCTCCGGAAAAAATTCAAACAACAAATTATACTCTGATGGATTGATCTGCAGTGCAATTTCCAAATTGGCACATGCTTCTTTGATGCGCCCCTTTTTGGCAAGATAACCAGCAAAGCGATAAAACAATTCATGGTTCTGCGGTTGCAACTCGATACCTTTCATAATAATATCGATGGCCTTGGAGTAATCCTCTTTTTCAACAAAAACAGAGGAATAATCGAGCCATACATCAGGATGGTGCGGGTCAGCAAGCGCAGCATTTTCATAAGCTTTTAGAGCTTCTTTAAACATATTATAGCGAAAAAGTGCATCCGCATAAAAGAGCCAGTTATCAACAATGGTGTTATCAAGGTCAAGTGCCTTTTTCATGTGCTTCAGCGCGGCTTTTTCATTTCCTGCAACATCATTAATAATCCCTAATCCCATCCATGCTTCAGCCATATCCGGGTTGAGTTTAAGCGCAGCTTTATAATTACTGTGAGCCTTTTCGAAATCTTCTATTTTCTCGTAACATTCTCCTATATAATACAGTGTAAGGGGATCAGGATCTTCCAAATCAATGGTTTCGTTGTAGCAAACTATTGCCTCTTCGTACTTTCCAAGATTAGCGAGTGAATTGGCTTTATTGAAATATGCAGATGAAAACTCCGGAGTGATTGCTATGGCAAAATCGTAGGCATCGATGGCCTTTTCGTAGAGCTGCAGGTTGGACCAGGCAATGCCCAAATTAAACCAGCCGGTATCGGAATATGGATTTTTATCAAGAAAATCATTAAAAAAAGCCACACTATCCTCCTCACGACCTGCCATTTCGAAACAAAAAGCAAGTTCGTAAATTACAGCCTGGTTTTCGGGATTAAAGTCAATGGCTTTTACAAGATTTTCGATGGCTTTGTCGAAATTTTTCAATTCTTCATATTCAAAAGCAATGCGGGTATAAATATCATCCTTTTCATCCGAATATTCTGCAGCAATTTCATAAGCCCGAATGGCATCGCCAAATTTTTTCAACTTACTGTAAACTGCTCCTTTTGTAACGTAAACATCCGGATTTTTTGGTTCAAGCAATTCAAGCCGGTTGAGCAAATCGAGGGATTTAACATTATTGTTAACACCGGCAAAATATTGGGCTTTGCGTAGTAAGAAGGTACTCGAAGAAGGGTGCTGACGCATGGCATAATCAATGGCTGCACGGGCTTTTTTAGGAATATTGCGGTCGAGATAAAAATCAATTATTTCCTCAAATTCCTCTACATCAAAAAAATACATTTTATTTTGTCTGATCATTTCATCAAACTTTCCCACGAGTTCATTGGCTTCCTGGCTGAAAGGATCAAAATCTTCTATCATATTCAGATTATTAAAACCAGGCAAAATTAATCATATTTTTTTTCAGCGCAATTTCTATTCAAATTAATAACCACAATTTAATAATTTGATAATGTTTAACTTAGGTAGTTATCAACAACTTAGAGGCATGTTTTACAATGTGCGAAATTCAAATTTCCATCTCCAAATAAAAAAGAATATACTTTTGCCCCAAATTTAAAAATATGTCACTCATTAAATCGATTTCCGGCATTCGCGGAACCATTGGAGGAAAACCAGGCGAAGGGCTTTCACCTCTTGATATTGTGAAATTTACTTCAGCGTATGCTGAATTTATCAAAGCTGAGAATCCCGGAAAGAAAATCAAAATCGTAGTTGGCCGCGATGCAAGGATTTCGGGCGAAATGGTGAATCTTATGGTATGCGGAACCCTTACAGGCATGGGTGTTAACGTACTCGACATTGGCCTTTCGACAACACCAACCGTTGAAATTGCTGTGCCGGCAGCCTTAGCCGACGGAGGCATTATTATCACGGCGAGCCACAACCCCAAACAATGGAATGCTCTCAAACTATTGAATAGTAAAGGCGAGTTCCTGTCGGGTGAAGAGGGCGAAAAAATACTTTCAATGGCTGAAGCTGAGAATTTTTACTTTGCAGGTGTGGATGACCTTGGTCACATAGAAGTGGATGATTCATACATTAAGAAACACATTCAACAGGTTTTAGCATTGGATATGGTGGATGCGGAAGCTGTTAAAAACGCAGGCTTTACTGTAGCTGTTGATGCGGTAAATTCTTCAGGAGGTATCGCAATTCCTGAATTACTGGAGGCTCTTGGTGTTGAAAAAATTGAAAAATTGTATTGTGACCCTACAGGACATTTCCCGCACAATCCCGAGCCACTCCCCGAAAATCTAAAGGACATTTCAAAACTGGTGGCAGAAAAAAAATGTGATGTTGGTTTTGTAGTTGACCCTGACGTGGACAGGCTGGCAATTGTATGCGAAGATGGAAAGATGTTTGGTGAAGAATATACACTGGTGGCTGTTGCCGATTACATTT